>JAHEIW010000034.1 GCA_024639185.1 Deltaproteobacteria bacterium
GCATTGAAGACATGGATCCGCGTAAATTTTTACGCATGGCCGCCCTGGGGATGGACGAAGAAATCTTGAGCTCCGAATGGGCCTGGTGCTGCACGCTGTGTATGCGCTGCATTTATGTCTGTCCCATGAAAATCGACATCCCCCAGCTGGTATTCAATGTCCGCAAGAGCCGCCCCCGAGAGGATCGGCCCAAAGGTATCCTGGGCTCCTGCGACATGGCCCTGCGCAATGATACCTGCAGCGCCATGGGAGCCAACGAAGAAGATTTTCAGTTTGTGGTTGAAGATGTGCTGGAAGAGGTTCAACAGACTCAGGAAGGGTTTGAAGATCTGCAGGCACCGATTAATAAGAAAGGCGCCACTTATTTTCTAAACCAAAATTCCCGCGAACCGGTCACCGAGCCCGATGAAATGGTGCCCCTCTGGAAAATTCTGCACCTTGCCGGTGCGGATTGGACCTACGGCACCAAAGGCTGGGCCGCTGAAAACTACTGCATGTTCATGGCCGATCTGGAGAGCTGGGAAAAAATTGTCAGAACGAAGGCTAAAGCCGTCGATGACCTGGGCTGCAAGTACTGGCTCAACACCGAGTGAGGGCACGAACTGTTCGCAGTCCGGGCCGGACTGGTAAAATTCAACATCGAGCACAAGTTTGAGATCGAGAGTATCATTCGCTTATACGCCCAGTGGATCCGGGAAGGTAAACTGAAAGTCAACTCCGACTGGAACAAGGAGCGCCAGATCAAATTTACCTGCCAGGACCCGTGCCAGCTGGTTCGCAAATCTTTAGGCGATCCGGTGGCTGAGGATATGCGCTATGTGGTCAAAGCCGTGGTGGGTGAGGAAAATTTTGTCGACATGACCCCCAACCGCTCCAACAACTATTGCTGCGGCGGGGGCGGGGGCTTTCTGCAAAGTGGGCTGCCCGATCAGCGCCGAGAGTTCGGCAAATTGAAATATGATCAGATCATGGCCACCGGCGCCACTTACTGCATTACGCCTTGCCACAACTGCCATGCCCAGATTCATGATCTCAGCGATCATTTTGAAGGCGGTTATCACTCGGTGCACCTGTGGACCCTGATTTGTTTGTCCATGGGCATCCTGGGTGAAAATGAGCGCGAATATCTGGGACCGGATCTGGCGGATGTCGATGTGCTGCCCTCAAAGGAGTTGGAGGAATAAGCGCCGCGCTTTTTCATATCTTCAAAACAAACAAAAACCCGACCAATAAAAGGCCGGGTTTTTTTGTTCGGTCGATTGCGTTCTCTTAATTGAAATTCGTGCTTCATAATAATCATGCCGGTAGTAACCCGGCCTTAGTTAATTGCCACTGGCTCCTGGCCCCTGGCTTCTGGCTTCTGGTGTTCAGCTTGAGTCTAAAGGCATGTGGATTCCGAGTCACCGATTCAGATCAAAAAGGATGGAAAGCCGAGCACTTAATCTTGCCAACTCGAAACGCGCAACCCGTAACGAATGATGCCAGCAGCCAGAAGCAAGTGACCAGCAGCAAGGTTTTACCAATAACCAATAACTAATAACCGGCAGCTATGCTGCCTTTGAGACCTTGACCGCACAGACCTTGTATTCCGGGATACCCGAAATCGGATCCAGAGCCGCATTGGTCAGCCGGTTGGCAGCCGCGGATGCAAAATGAAACGGGATAAATACGGTCCCGTCAACGGCCTTGCGCGATATTTTAATGCGCGCCTGAATGGTGCCTCGGCGCGAGGCAATGTTGACCAGGGTGCCTTCTTCCAGCTCGAATTTACGGGCATCCGGCGCAGAGATTTCCACAAAAGCCTCGGGCGCAATTTGATTCAAACCGCCGGTTCGCATAGACATCGTACCGGTATGGTATTGATACAGCAGCCGCCCGGTGGTCAGATACAGGGGGTATTCCGCATCGGTCTTTTCAGCCGGCTCGATGAAATCAATGGCATGGAAAAGACCCTTGCCGCGTGTAAACTGTGCGCCGTGCAAAATGGGGGTGCCGGGGTGTTCGGTCGTTGGACAGGGCCAATGCAAACCCTCATGCGCGATGCGCTCGTAATTGATGCCGGCATAAGATGGTGTCACCTTTGAAATTTCTTCCATGATTTGCTGGCTGCTGTCGTAAGCCATGGCATACCCCATCCGCGTGGCAATTTCACACAGTATTTTCCAATCGTCCCAGGCCTCTCCCGGCGGCTCCACAGCTTTGCGTACCCGCTGCACGCGACGCTCAGAATTGGTAAAGGTGCCGTCTTTTTCAGCATAACAGGCCGAGGGCAACACCACATCGGCGCGCTGGGCAGTTTCGGTTAAAAAGATGTCCTGCACCACCATAAATTCCAGATTATCCAGACATTTTTCGGCATGGTTGACATCCGGGTCAGAAACCAGCGGATTTTCACCGATGATATACAGGGCCTTAAAAGTGCCGTCGTGGGCGGCCGGCATCATGTGGGTGACTTTCATACCGGGCTGGTCGGGCAAGGTCTCAACGCCCCAGGCCTCGGCCATGCGATGGCGTGCCGCCTCATCAATGATTTTCTGGTAACCGGAATAGACATCCGGCAGTCCGCCCATGTCACAGGCACCCTGCACATTGTTCTGGCCGCGCAGCGGATTCACCCCGCCGCCGGCAATGCCCATATTGCCGCACAGCATGGCCAGGTTGGCCAGAGATTTGACATTATCGGTCCCGGTGGTGTGCTGGGTAATGCCCATGCAGTATAAAATACAGCCGCGTTCGGCACCCGCATACAGCCGCGCGGCGTCAATAAGTTCCTGTGCCGGTATACCGGTAATCTGCTCAACAAAATCCGGTGTGAACTTATCAACCATTTTTTCCAATTCATCATAGCCTTCGGTGCGCTCTTCGATGAATTGCTTATCATGCAGGCCCTCTTTAATGATGACATGCATCAGGCCGTTGATCCAGGCCACATCGGTCCCCAGGTTCTGACGCAACCATTTATCGGCATAACGCGTAATGCGGATACGCCGGGGGTCGACAACGATGAGTTGGGTTCCTTTCTGGGTAACGGCCCGCTTGACCCCGCTGGATATCACCGGATGATTTTCAGTGGTATTGGATCCGGTGATCAAGATCACGTCCGCCTCTTCGATATCGGCGATGGTATTGGTCATCGCCCCGCTTCCGAAAGCTGCGGCCAGACCGGCCACGGTGGAAGAATGTCAGAGACGTGCGCAGTGATCGACATTGTTGGTCTGCACCACCGCGCGGGCAAATTTCTGGGCAATGTAGTTTTCTTCATTGCTAATGCGCGCCGAGGTCAAAAACCCGATGGTGTCGGCGCCGTGTTCGGCTTTGATCTCGCCCAGTTTGCGGGCCACCAGATCCAGGGCCTCATCCCAGGATGCTTCGCGAAACGTGCCGTTATCTTTGATCAATGGGGTTTTGAGGCGATCGGGTGAGTCAATAAAATCAAATCCGAAACGGCCTTTGACGCACAGGCTGCCAAAATTGGGCGCCGCCTCCTCCGCCCCGCTGGCTTTGACCACGCGGTTGTTTTTAACATGCAGATAAATCTGGCAGCCGACCCCGCAATAGGTGCAGGTCGTGCGCACTTTTTGGGTTTCCCAGGGACGGGCCTCGTAGCGCGCATCTTTCTCGACCAGGGCTCCCACCGGGCAGGCCTGAACGCATTCGCCGCAAAAGACACAGTCCGAATTGATGTAAGGCCGATCGCCGGCGGCGATAATTTTGGTGGCCGCGCCGCGATAGCCGAAATGAATGGCCTGGTTGACCTGCACTTCGTTGCAGGCCTGGACGCAGCGGCCACACTGAATACAGCGCGAAAAATCACGCAGAATAAAGGGATTGGCGGTTTCCATCTCGTAGGCGGTCTCGGTGGGTTCAAAACGCTCACCGGTGACCTGATAGCGAAAGGCCAGATCCTGCAGACGGCAATCTCCCCAGACCGGGCACAGTTCCGTATTTTCTTCAGCCTTGATGACACTCAGTTGGAATTCGGTCCAGTTGTTGGCCGTGCTTCCGCTAACGGCACAGTTGTGATTGCCGGAAGACAGCAGCAGTTGCAACACCATACGGCGTGCTTCGATTACCTGGGGGGTTTCCGTCTGAACGACCATATTGGGCGCCACCGGCGCTGAACAGGAAGCCACCAGGCTGCGCGCCCCCTTAACCTCAACCACGCACATGCGGCAGGCGCCGGTGGGGCTGGTGCCTTTAAGGTAGCACAGGGTTGGAATATCGATGCTGTTGCGGTGGGCCACTTCCAGAATGGTATCTCCGGGTTTATACGAAAATCTGTTGCCGTTGATGAGAACGCTATTTTCGGAAGGCATCCGGTTTCACTCCTTTGATCGGTTAATATGGCAGGCACTAGTTCGATTCGGATCATTGAAAGGGTCGCAAGGGTTGATCCGTTAAAATCCATTTAAGCATTCCTTTTTAGCGAAATTCATAGATCTTGTCAATCCGCAGAACACTTCAAAAATGAATTTCAACACCCCGGCGATTAAGCGTGCAACTTGGACGATCAGTTCCGCTTGGGTCGCTGCGATCTCAACGTTATAAACTGCCCGACGACGGCGATTTTTTCCAGAGTCCCCAGCGATAATAAAGGAATACCCCGCAAATGCTGCCGATTGTGTTGGCAGCCACATCTGCCAATTCGGCATACCGCGAGGGAACAAAATATTGGTGAATTTCATCGCTGATGCCGTACAGGGTTGCAGATGCAATACTAATAAAAATCAGAAACTTATAGTTGTTTTTTATTGGCAGGGTTTCATAGGCCCTTAAAAACAGGATGCCCAGCAGGGCATAGGCCACAAAATGCAGGAGCTTATCAAAAAACCGCACATCCGGCATGTGCTCGGTACCGGGGAGGCTGGATTGGATGAATATGGCCAGACAGGCAACGATGAGCGGTAGCCAGTAAAAAAAGAAGATTCTCAGTTTTGATTGACCGGTCTCAAACATAGGGTCAGTCAAAAAGACAGAGGTCAGATGGCAGATGACAGAAGTCAGTACTCATAAAATCTCCTGTATATGGGGAGTGCTTTGGATAATATGTTTTTCAAAACCGCTGTAAATCGTTATTTTACGCAATGCGCCATGCCCTTTGCAATACTTTTATTTTACACGTCACCATAACCAAAAACCTCATATTTCTAAACGGTATAAAGCGAAAAGCTAGAACCGCGTAGTTGGCCGGCGTTGACCGAAGCGCACCTCACAGGGAGAATTTTTAGTCACATGCTTCTTGAGTTTTTTGCACCACAGGGATTGAAAGGTATGGCAGCTGCCGTCCAGGGCGTCGAGTTTGGCGGTATCAGCCCATTGGCAGCGCAAATCGCACCATTGGATTTTGTGGGTAGTCACCCCTGCGTTTTTACTCATGGCATACAATATTTTTGCTTAATCGGTATCATTCAAAAAGTGCCTAAATTGCCTAAAGTTGGAAATGCCTAACGTTTAGGTGTCGCTATGCTCCGCATTTTTAAAAATGATCGTTCGACCCTGAGGCTCTCGACGGGTAGAATTCATCAATTTTAGTCACTTTAGATCACTTCTCACTTTAGTCACTTATATAAACAACTCACTTGAACAGATCCAGTGCCAGCTCTCGCCTGGTAATATGCGCTTTCACGGTATCCAGAAATTGATCCTGGGAAAGACCGTATTTGACGTGGCCATCCAGGGTGCGCACCGCAAGCGTACCGGCCTCTTTTTCCTTGGCGCCGATGGTCAGGATCAACGCAATTTGTTTGAGCTGGGCTTCACGAACCTTTTTATTCAGGCTTTCAGCCCGGTCGTCTATTTCCACCCGCAGGTCGGCTTCTTCGAGCTCGGATTTAACCGTCCGGGCATAGGGTATCAGATCATCATTGATCGGCAAAATGACAGCCTGTACCGGTGTCAGCCACAAAGGGAACTTGCCGGCGAAATGCTCGATCAAAATGCCCAAAAAGCGCTCAATGGAACCGAAGACGGTGCGGTGAATCATGATCGGCCGGTGCCGTTCATTGTCCTTGCCGATAAACGTCAGGTTAAAGCGCTCCGGCAGGGCCATATCCAGCTGAATGGTACCGCATTGCCAGGTCCGGCCCAGAGCGTCTTTGATATGCAGATCGATTTTAGGGCCGTAAAAAGCGCCGTCGCCTTCATTGAGCGTATACTCATGACCGTAGGCCTTGAGCCCTGCTTCCAAACCGGCAGTGGCCTCATCCCATTGGTCATCGCTGCCAATGGATTTTTCAGGCCGGGTTGACAGCTCCAGATGAAACCCCAGGCCAAAGGTGCTGTACATCCGCTCGGACAATCGCAAAACGCCTAAAATTTCATCTTTGATGTGCTGGGGCATCATATACAGATGGGCATCATCCTGATGAAAAGCCCTGACCCGAAACAGCCCCTGCAATACCCCGCTGAGCTCATGCCGGTGAACCAGACCGACTTCAGCCGCCCGCAGTGGCAAATCTTTGTATGAATGCGGTTTGCGCCCGTAAATGAGCATGCCGCCGGGACAGTTCATCGGTTTGATGGCATAGTCATTCTCATCAATGGATGAGGTATACATGTTTTCGCGATAATTTTCCCAGTGCCCGCTTTTTTCCCACAGCGCGCGGTTGAGCATGATGGGTGTTTTGGTTTCAACATAACCGGCAGCGCGGTGCTCGGCCCGCCAGTAGTCGAGCAGTGTATTCCAGACCACCATGCCTTTGGGATGAAAAAAGGGCATCCCCGGCGCTTCATCATGGAAGCTGAACAGGTCCAGTGCCTGACCGATTTTGCGGTGGTTTCTCTTTTTGGCCTCCTCCAGAAAATTCAGGTGGGCTTTCAACTCCTTTTTGGAAAAAAACGCCGTACCGTAAATTCGCTGCAGCTGGGCTCTGGTCGGATCCGCCCGCCAGTAAGCACCCGACACTTTGATCAGTTTGAGAGCCTTCACATGACCGGTATGCGGCACGTGCGGACCGCGGCACAGATCGGTAAATTCGCCCTGCTCATAAATTGAAATCGTCCCGTCTTCCAGCTCGGCCAGCATTTCCTGCTTGTAGGGCTCGTCTTTGTAAAATTCAATCGCTTCGGCTTTGGGGATCTCCTTGCGGTGGATCGGCAATTTGGCTTTAATGATTTTTTTGATTTCCGCTTCAATTTTCGGGAAATCATCTTCTGACACCGGCTGCATGTCAATGTCGTAATAAAAGCCGTCTTCGATGGCCGGACCAATGGTCAGTTTAGCGTCCTTGTAAAGCCGCAAAATGGCCTGGGCCATTACGTGAGCCGCTGAGTGGCGTAAAATGTGCATCGCCTCCGGATCTTTTTCAGTGATCAGTCGAACACGGGCATCGGCGCTGATCGGGGTGCTTAAATCAACCAGTTGATCGTCTAAATCCATAGCCACGCATCGGCGCGCAAATTCCGCTGAAATGCCTTCAGCCAGCTCCATTCCCGTGGGGGCTTTTTCAAAAGCCTTTCGGCTGCCGTCTGGAAGTGTTATATTTACCATAGTTTTTTCACCGTAATCATCATTGAACGATTGATAAAATGACTAAAACCAGTATAAAATAGAGGATTAGCCTTTTTCAGAAGCCAGGCAATGGTTAAATTATAATTCCAATTGATTAAAGATTCAATTGGGCCTCAATGGTTATGGGTTTTTGGTTTTACATGAATATGATCCGTTCTTAGCCCTTATCAATCATTCCATTCTAATAGCAAATAACGGATAGCAAATAACACCGATAGGCGAAACGCTCAGAAGGGTCAAGAAAAAAATGCCAAGAAGCGGCTCACACCGTCACCTGAATATCGTCACCCGTTCCGAACTCGACCGGTTTGCAGAGCGACTCACAAAACAGCAAATTATCGGCGTTGATCTGGAAGCAGACTCAATGTATCATTTTCGTGAGAAGGTCTGCCTGATCCAGATTGCCGCCCGGCGCACCTCGGCTGTCATTGACCCCTTGCAGATAAACAACCTGTCGGCCTTGAAACCGGTTTTTAAACGAGCGGACATTTTAAAGGTCTTTCATGGGGCTGATTATGACATTCGCTCCCTGTATCGGGATTTTAAAATCAGCATTAACAATCTTTTTGATACCGAGCTGGCATGCCGGTTTCTGGGAATTAAAGAAACCGGTTTGGAGGCGGTGCTAAAAAAGCGCTACAACGTGCGCCTCGATAAAAAATACCAGCGCAAAGATTGGTCAAAACGGCCGTTACCTCAGGAGATGATAGCCTATGCAGCTCAGGATGTGCGCTATCTGATTCCTCTGGCAAAAAGTCTGCATCAGGAGCTTAACACCAAAGGGCGCCTGTCATGGGTCGAGGAGGAATGTCGTTATCTCAGCAGGGTCAGGCCGTCCAATAACAACTCAGGCCCCCTGTTCGTCGGCTTTAAGGGCGCCGGCAAACTGGGCCCCAGGGGCCTGGCGGTTCTGGAAGAACTGCTGCGAATGCGCCAAAAATTTGCGCAGCAACAGGACAGGCCGCTTTTCAGAATCATCGGAAATAAATCGCTGCTCAGGCTGGCCGAAACTCGCCCCATGAATTTAAATAGACTCAGGAAAACCGAAATTCTGGGATCAAAACAAATCGACCGCTATGGCAAAAGCGTCGTCGCGGTCGTGACAAAATCACTGCAAATCCCCACCAAGAATTTGCCCAGATACCCGCGCAAGACCGCCCCGATGGTTCCCGCCATTGTGGCCAAACGCGTAAAAGAACTCCGCATCTGGCGGGACAGGATGGCGCAACAGCTAAAAGTGGATCCGGCCATCATTTGCACCAAAGCACTGATCAGCGCTATTGCAGTACAAAAACCTGTTTCGATGGGCAGCCTGTCAAAGATGAAAGAGCTCAAAGCCTGGCAGGTAAAGGAATTTGGCCGCGACATCATCAATATTTTAAACACGGTCGGTTAATGATGACGATCGAAGAAAAAATAGCGATACCATCCGATAATGATCAACTGGAGGGTCTGTGGCAACCCGGCACCGGCGACCGCGGTGTGATCATCACCCACCCCCATTCACTGTACGGCGGCACAATGCATAACCCGGTCGTAGAAGTGATTCAAAATGCCTACCGCCAAAACGGTTATGCCACCCTGCGCTTTAATTTCAGGGGCGTCGGTGGCAGTCAGGGAGATTTTGACGATGGGATCGGCGAGCAAAACGATGTGCGCGCTGCCATCGCAGCGGCTCAGGAAAGGGGCGTGGCAAAGGTTGCGCTGGCCGGTTATTCCTTCGGTGCCTGGGTCAATGCCCGGCTTATTGCCAAAGACCCCATCGCCGGTGCCTCCATGCTGATGGTCTCGCCTCCGGTGGGATTCATCGAATTTGGAGATGTCAGCGCCTTAAACAGCCTTGAACTGGTGGTGACCGGCAGCCAGGATGACATCGCACCGGCTGAGCAAATTAGCGCCCTGCTGCCCATCTGGAACCCGGATGCCCGCTTTGACGTTATTGACGGCTGTGACCACTTTTACGCCGGCCATCTCGACAAACTGCAGGCGATCCTGACAGCTTTTTTGCAAAATGAGCAAGCTCAATAACACCTTCTGCCAGCACCCAATACCGAATACCCAAACGAAAGCCAGGCGCACATAATTTTACTTCTCACGCAAACCCGCCCGCCTCGCCTTGCTCGCATGGCGGGCGTGGGTCGCCAAGCCCGCAAAGGAATTTTTTGACAGGTCGAGGAGTTTTTTCGATTAAAGCGCTCCATGAATAACCGCTGGCGAAAGTCGTGCAAACTCGGACATAAGGGCTCGTAGCAAAAGAACAGATCAGAACACGACAACAATGCTTTGGCTGCCAATGTGATCGCATTCGTCGCTGGCAGCGCTGTACCGCTCCCTTTTCTTTTGCAACGATCCCTAATTTCCTCAAACAGTACACGAACTTCGCCAACGATCATTCATTTTGCTGACTGCCGGCAATTGAATGCAAAATTTGTCATCGAGCGGCATGAATTATCAGCAGCGCAATCGTGCACTGTCTGAATGCATTAGGGCGCGTTGCAAAACAACTGCCAAGTGCTTCAAAGCCGCTTGTCAGCACGCTGCCCAACTTTGCGTAAAGGCCATCTTTACTATTTGATCGCTGTTGTTTCGTTATGCGCCCTTGTGCATGAGTTTGCACGATGCAGTCGCTGATGATTCATGCCGCGTTCGTGCTGAAAAAACTCAACGACCGCTCAACTTTCAACATACCGCATGACCACCTTTTTCCTGCCCGTCAGACCCTCATATTTTTCATCCGGATATCCGATGGCAATCACACTGCAGACGGTTTCTTCGGCCGGAATCCCGATAAACTGCTGGAGGGCAGCATTATTTTTCATCGCGCTGACGGCAAAACCGATCAGGCAGGTGCCCAGCCCCAGGCTGTGGGCGGCCAGCAGCATATTCTGGGTGGCCAGCAGAGCGTCCTCCAACGGGCAGCTGCCGCCGGGTCGGGTGGCCACGACGATGACCGCCCCGGCGCCATGGAACAGAAGATCGCGACCCGTTAGCGCCCATTCTTGCAAACCGTCTCTGACAGACTCGTAGTACTCGCGATAGTAGTCGTCCAGGGCGGGCTTGCCGATCAATTTCAGCCCTTTGCGCAGCAGGCGTTTTTCAGCCAGGCGGTTTAACTTTTTGAAAAACAAACCCAGGCGCTGTCCGAATTCATTGACGCCGGCCCGGTCGGGCAAAACCGTAAAAGTCCAGTTCTGACAGTTAGTGCCCGACGGGGCCGTGGTCCCGGCCTTTACCAGATCTTGCAGTATGGATCGGTCAACGACTTGATCGGTGTAGTTGCGGCACGAGCGACGCGAGGCCATCAATTGCACCAGACGGGCCGTATCAAAATCGCCGTGGGGCAGCCAGTGATTTTTTAGGTCGAAGCTGTTGAACAAAAGGCTTTGGGGATCGATTCCATCCACCCGGACCGCATCGACCGGGCACACGGCCACACAATGGCCGCATTGCAGCGACCGCTCCCCGGTGACCCGGGCCTTACCGTCTTGCATGCTGATCGTATCGGATGGGCATACCGTGATGCACAATTCGCAGCCGATGCATTTTTCGGCATCGATAACTGTCGTCACTTTTCTGTCAATCATGGGGATCTCCATCGTTTTGCGGATGATTACAATCCGTCAGATGCCAGTATTGAACCGCAGATTTGCCTCAACCAAAGTCGCCAAATGATTTCATTTTTGATTAATTTCTTTGCGGTTTGGCGTCCCACGCCCGCCATGCGAGCAAGGCGAGGCGGGCGGGCGAATCCTGCCGGCCGACCGTTGATTGCGGATGGCGGGTGACGTGCCCGTCCGCGCCCAGGGCCCGGGTCTGCAGATTTGTTTTCACGAATCCGGGACAAACGATCATGATATGAACACCGCTGCCGATCAATTCAGCCCTCAGGGACGTAAACAATCCGTGCAGGGCGTGTTTGCTGGCACAATAGCCGCTGCGACCCAATAGCGGCGCCACCCCTGCCAGGCTCTCAATGACAATGATCGTGCCCTGGCGCTCGATCAAACTGGCGAGGGCAACCTTGGTGCACTGCAGGGCGCCAAAAAAATTAACATCCATTACCTGCCGGTAAACGGTGACACTTGTATCGACAGACGTGCCTGATCGATCGCAGCCAGGTCCATGAGCGCATCCTCGCTTACATTTCAATTTTACCGGTGCGTGCTGCCACCCAGAGCCACAGCCCGGGGGGCTCAACATTCGCCTCCGGATCCACCCGGGCATGAATGACAGCCGGTTTGCCTGAATTTAGGGCGCGTTCGAGCGCCGGCTGAATCTGTGAGCCCTTCTCAACAAATTCCCCATGACACCCCATCGCCACACCAACCTGATCATATCTGACCGGTGCATGGTCATGGCCAAACCATTCGGCTTCACGCCCGAAAGCCCGGCGCTGGGCAGATTTTTCCATGCCATAGGCCCCATCAACCGCAACGATGACGATGACCGGCAACCGGTGCCGCACAGCCGTTTCCAGCTCCTGCAGGTTAAATCCAAATGCGCTGTCGCCGGTCACACAGTATACGGGTTTTTCCGGCCGGGCCAGCTTGGCGCCGATAGCATACGGCAGGCCGCTGCCCAGATGACCGTAGTTCATCGAATAAATGACCGAGCGTTGCGCCCGGGCCACATGATAATGGATGCTCCAGAGGGTCGTATTGCCCCCGTCCATGACCATGACAGCATCATCGGGGAAAAAATCATTGCAGACCTTTAAAATCTGACCGGTGAGCATGGGCGCGCGGTCCATATCAGCGACTGCATCATCAAGTTCCTTTTGCCAATCATCCTGCACGGCGCGTAACTCGGCAATTTTTGGGTGGGGATTTCGTTTTGGGGTGCGGCTTTTAACTGCTTCCAAAAGCTGGCTTAAAACAGCATCGGCATCGCCCACCAAAGCCACATCGACCGGCCGGTTCAAGCCCATATGGGTCGGCTCGATATCGATTTGGATCAGTTGCTGTTGGTCAGCATCACCAAACATGGGGGGGCGACCCCACATATTCAGCTCCCCGAGGCGACTGCCGACAGCCAGCACCACATTCGCCTGGCTATTGGCCATGATTCTGGACAAGCAGGTCGGGTGAAACACCAAAGCATGCTCATCGGGCACGATGCCGCGCGCCCGGATCGTATGGGTGACAGCAGCACCCAGGTATTCCGCTAATTCCCGCACCGTATTCCCGGCAGAGGCACGTTCGGCGCCGTTGCCGCAATGGATATTGACAAAATCGGCCGCTTCGAGCAACTCAGCCGCCTGCGCCAGAGCAACCGGGTCGGCCGGCAGCCCTGTTGTCACGCGGGATTTCTCCGGCGCCCAGATCTGGACACCGCTTTCTTCGTTGCGTTCGTTTAGAATATCTTCCGGGATTAAGATGTGGGTCGGACCGGGTCGGCCGGCAGTGGCCACTCGAAAGGCATGGCGCACCATATCCGGTATTCGATGCCAGTGGTCTGCCTTGCCACTCCATTTCAGCGCCGCTTTAAAGATATCCAGATGGCGGCTGACCTGCATGCCCCCCTGATGAATGTAAGAATCTGAAATGTCACTGCGCCGGGTGGTGGTTATGGCGACCACCGGGCTGCCTTCAGCCTCGGCGCACATCAGACCGGCAATTAGATTGGCCGCCCCCGGGCCGGCACAGGCCATTACCACGGCGGGCTCGCCAGTACAGCGCGTGTAGGCGTCACAGGCGTGGGCAGCAGCAGCTTCGTGACGCGGAACGATCAGCTGGATGCCGAGCTCATCGCCCAGCCGCTCGAGGGCCTCTATCACCATCATGTAGGTGCCGTCTGTAATCGCATGAATATGTCCAATACCTTCTGCATGCAGGCATCGAACCAAAAGCTCCCCACCGGTAATCTCTGCCATACCAACCCCCTCAATCTGGTCTGTTGATTAGAAGCTATCTTAAAAACCGTTATCCAGTAAGAGGACAAGATTACTTATTGTTTGTCAGCTTCGTACTCGTACTCGTCCTCGGTATTTAATACCAGCTCATCCAATTATTCGAACTATTTGACCCATTGACGAATAAACAAATAACGAATAACGAAATTTGAAGTGATTATGAAATATGTAATTTCGATTTAGAGATCGGCAATTTTTTTGATGCGCAAGGCCGCACAAGGATTTTAGTCTTCAGCGTACTTGAAGTACGTTGAAGGCTGAAATCCGCGGAGAACACAGCGCATCGGGAAAAGGGCCATTTATAAATCGAAATTAAATTTCCATGAGCTGGCCGCCGGTAATATTAATCGCCTGTCCGGTCATATAGGCCGATTGATCTGAGACCAGAAATACAACCAGGTCGGCAACCTCCTCAGGGGTTCCCAGGCGGCCCATAGGGATTGTTTTGAGCATCTCGGCCTGTCGATCCTCGACGGTCGCATCCAGAATATCGGCTTCCAGTTCAAAGCGCCAGTCTGTAAAATCGGTTTGAATCACGCCCGGGCAGATCGCATTGACGCGGATGCCGGCACCCGCCAGTTCTTTGGCCATGACCCGCGTGAGCATGACAACGCCTGCTTTGGCGACCGCATAGGCGCCGTTGAAAAGGGGCGCGACCTTGGCGGCTCTGGAAGCAACATTGACAATGCAGCCGCCTTCCGTCATCAAGGGGACCAGCGCTTTGGAGACCCGAAAGACGCCATGCAGGTTGACGTCGATGGTTTTCAACCAGGCACCCTCGTCATAGGTATGCAGCGCACTGGGCACGCCGAAAACAGCACCGGCATTGTTGCATACGATATGGATGGGGCCAAACTGTTGCTGCACCTTTTGCGCAAGTTGCGCAACCGAATCGCTGGCGGTCACATCCAGCTCGAGCGCTGCCGCTTCAATCTTAAACGTTTTGGCCAGATCTGCGGCAAGAGCGCTGATTTGATCCAAGCTTGCGGTTACCGGTGTGTTCTGTCGCGTTTGCTTGCCGATCAAATCGGCTAAAACCACGTCGGCTCCGGCGGCGGCCAGTTTGCGGGCGATGGCGTATCCAATGCCCGCTTTTTTCCCGGCACCTGTCACCAGCGCTGTTTTGCGCTTTAGATCTTTGATCATAGTCCTATCCTCAACCTCAAAAGTAGGGATTAAAACGAATGTTGCGATAATCGCGATGCCATCAAGAGAAGTCAACAAAAAATTGACAGGGATTTCCGACGGTCTTAATTTTTCCTATAGCATTTTATTCTGGTTAGCGGGATGATCCGGACGCATGTTGGGACATCCCAACGCATCAGATACGTGTTTACAAATCAAAACCTAAATTGAGTAATTGCCGCAACAGCCCCGGCTGCATCGATGGGTGCCCTAAAAGACCAGGCAAATTGATCTCCTTACTAAAATAAAAAATATTCGATTTAGGTACAGGAAAGGAGGTCCAATCCTATGAAATCCATAAATCGACTGATCGAAGAGCAGGTGCATCGCTGGCAAATTAGCCGCAAAAAAGAAGCGCCGGAAAAAGAGGGGGTATCCATTGTCACCTTGTCCAGGCAGCCCGGCAGCGGGGGGCGTATCATCGCAAGTCGCCTGGCTCAAAAACTCGGTATTGATATTTTCCATCAGGAAGTTATCCACCAAATCGCCGAAAGTGCGGATGTCAGCGAAACGGTGCTTGAAACCCTTGATGAGCGCGGCCTCAATACGCTGGAGCATTGGATAGCTTCCCTGGTCCATGAGCGGCACTTATGGCCGGATCGCTACATGCAGCACCTGTTAAAGGTGATCGGCACCATCGGGAAACACGGGCGGGCCGTTATTGTGGGCAGAGGCGCTAATTTTGTGTTGCCGGTCGAAAAGAGATTTGCCGTTCGTATTGTGGCCCCGCAGGCCTGGCGCATCGAAAATGTGGCCAGAGAATTCGACATTTCGCCAGAAGATGCAAAGCGAAGGGTGTTGCGCACCGATTCGGACCGCCGGGCGTTTATTCGCAAGTATTTTAACGCCGATATTGCCGATCCCACCAATTATGATCTGGTGATTAACACCGCCACACTGAATCTGGATGATGCCGTCAACGTCATATCGGCCGCCCTGGGCATGGTGGAGTGTGTGTTGGTGGAATAAGGAACAGCTCATTTAAGATGAGCAACTTCGGAAACGGTTCAACGCGCCGCCTTGAGGGATAGTCTTTGCCGGATTTTTTCGTTGCGCAGCTCCCGCAGCGCATCATTGGCCACCCAGCGGGCCGTTTTGGATTCCAAATGCTTGATTTCCTCAGCCACCGCAATTGCCTTGCGGTTTAACGCCAGATTACGCTTACCAATCTGGCGCAAGGCCCAGTTGACCGCTTTTTTGACAAAATTGCGCTCATCGCTGGCCGCTTTTCTGATTTGCTTAAAAAAAGGCTCAAACTGCCGATCGGTTGCTTTTTTATCGTGCACGGCCAAAACCGCCATGAGCACAAATCCGGCCCGTTTGACAAATTCTTCCGGCCGCTGCGACCAGGCCATGGCCTTTTGCCGCGCAAAGGCGGTTTTGCGAAACAGCCGGTTGCAGCACTGATCACACAGATCCCAGGAATCAAACGCTTTAACCCACCGCTCCAACTGCGCTTCAGTCAACAGCTGCGGGTCTTCGATCATGCAGGCCAGGATGCGGGCTTCATGGATGGCGCTCGACCACAGTTGACCGGCCAGTTTACGGTGGGTGCCGATTTTTTTGGCCAGCCTTAAAAGCTTTGGAATCGAAATCCCCAGCGCCCGGTCGGACTTGATGCCGTAGCGCGCCATGCCGGCCGCCGCCTGCTCATCCCCCATCGATTTCAACTCCGCCATTACATCATTCAAGTTCATAGATCCTCTAAAACATATATCAGTAAGCTTACACAAACATTCATTTCTGGGGATATAAAATTGGAATGTTGGAATAATGGAAGGATGGAAAAATGAGTTCTACAAAAATGAAAGAATGCATTATTGGCCGAATTTAGCGTTTAGGAAAGAGCATTACTAAAAAGATACTTTTCCTTCAAAAACCCAAAATTCCAGTATTCCAATATTCCATTATTCCACAAACGTTGCAAAGACCATCAATTGGCCGGTTCCAATTCGCCTCTTAATAACTGTTTGAATCCTTTGAGCGTTCCCCGCCAGGCGGCGTCTTCGCCAGCCATAATGGCAACGACAACGTCCTTTTCGATGCTGATTTCGACAACAATTTCCTCTTCCCCGATTTTAAACACAGCTTCGCCCCAGCGTTCGGCCGGCAGGCCGCTGCTTTCGCAATCATAATCCGTGCGCATTTCCCCGGTCATTCGGATTTCCCCCATGATTGCCCTCCTTGCCCTTTTTATGGGTCGGGCTGGTTGAGTCCGTTGTGCCCGTTACCCGTAAAGCCGTAAAACGAACAATTTCCGCATTTAGGTTGGCAAAAGGTCATGTTTTTTTCTGAAAGGCGTACCGTTGCTCAATTATCAAAAGTGTAGATTGTGGTCTGATATTTGGGACGATCTGCACCCAAACTTTTGGATTTGGTTATGGCGTAGCTTTAGTCCCAAATATCAGGCCACCGGCAACTTGTTATTCGGTGCGCCTGAAGGAAAATGACATGACCGGCTCAAGTCCTATCAATTGATACCGTGATCGTGCCCTAAATCAATTTATGCAGCCTTTGTTCTAATTCATCAAACTCATCGCCCTTAAAGCAATACTGCAGTTCCACGAATCGCTTGCGGAAATCCTTTACTTCCTTTTTAACATTCTTGTTATGCAGGATCACATCGGCCATCAGCTGGGCCAGCTGGTTGAAATCGGCGGCTGCCATGCCAAAGCGCGTCATTTCCTGCACCCCGGTGCGCAATGATCCGGCGGCCGAAAAACTTTCCTCATCCGGAGCCGCCTGGTAATTGCAGATGATATGATTTTCTTCCAGCCGTCGGGCGATTTCAGGCGCGCTGGCATAACCGACGTTGATAATCACCTGGTGGGTTTCGGTGTAGGAAATACCTGGATCTCCGGCAATATCCAGGCCGCATTCTTTTAAGGCCATGGCAAATGCCTTGGCGTTGGCGATAACATTTTTCTGATATTCTTCCTTAAAGGCGTTCATTTCAAAAGCAGCCAGCAGCAGGCCCAGCAAAGTGCCCGGGTGGTGGTTGCTGGTGCTGCCGGGAAACGCCCGGCGCTGAATGGCTTCCCAGAATTCATAATGTACGTCATCTTCGCTGTAATTAACGGCCGCCATGCCGCGCTGGGTGCCATAAAAGGTTTTGTGAGTCGAGCCGGTGACAACATCGGCGCCTTCCTCAAAGGGTTGCTGGAAATGCGGGCCCACCAGCCCCAGCACATGCGCCATGTCATACATCAGCATACAATCCAGCTCGAGCGCATCGATGATAGCGCGCATCTCCTTTACCGGCTCTTTATGAATGATCATGCTTTTACCCAGGATCATCAGCTCCGGGCGGTGCTCGCCAATCAATTCCCGGGCGGCTGCGACATCGATCCTGTAAGGGTTATCTTCCAGGACCGGAAAGTTGACCACCGCCGGTTTTTCCCATTTGGGATCCCGCATCACAAAATCCCGCAGTGCGCCCATGGGCTGGGCGCTCAGATGGCCGCCTTTGATAATATGATTGTTCATCACCTTGCGGATGCGGCGCTGCTCGCTTTTGCGGTCAGCGCGGTTGACATAATCCACCAGGGCGCTGAAGACGGCCATGTTAGCCATTTGCCCTGATATGACCCGGGTTTCCACTTCACTGCAGGCTAAAAACCGCTGGAATTCGCAGGTTAAAAGATATTCAACTTCGGCAATAAAATCGGTGCCCTGGTAGTAAAACACGTCGGCTTCCTTGAAGGCCTTAACCTGTTTGTGCTCGGCATAGCGGCCGGCCGGATCGGTGATGGACAGCATGTGCGCCAGCGGGGAAATGGTTTGTTCGGAAGGTATCAAATTAACACATTGCTGCTGGCGCCAGACGTGGTTGTCGATGGCTTTGGCAATCAAGGTTTTGGCATTGAGCGCCATTTCCTCGGCCGCACACACCTCCTGGCGGTCGGTGCGCAGCTGGTCGTGATAAATCGGCCAGCAATAGGGCGGCGCTTCAGCCCGCAGATGATAGGGAACAATGACCGCACGGATGCGTTTGCCCCGGATATCGATCTCGACCTGATCGCCTTCGACCAGATCGCTGTCTAACAGCGCCAGGCCGATGGCGCGCCGGCTTTTGTCGTCACTTTGCCGGGTGGACAGCCCGACGCCTTCGCTTTGCCATAGCGGCACCATGGTCCCGCTGGTCACATAGCCCACGTGCCGATCGTCGCGAAACACTTTGGCTTCGGCCCGCGCAACGCCTTTATCGATCAGCGCGATGGGTTGAATGATACGCGGCAGGTCAGCCATCAGAGAATAGTCCCGATCGACAATGCGCATGAACGCTTCATATTGGGTAGCCAGCGCCGCGCGGCCGATAAAGTCTCCTTTTAACGGTGAAAGACTGACGCTGAAACGCGCCAGCATGCTGGCAAAAGCCGGTATTTCGTTGCCCGCGGGATCAAGCCCCAGCTCATGGCCGTAAAGCGGCAATACAGCCTCCAGACGCAGGGTGTCTCTGGCGCCCAGGCCGATGGGTTTTGCGCCTTTGTCCAGCAATGCCTGCCAGATCGCCGCCACATCCGCCCGTTGAATAAAAAGCTCAAAGCAAATCGGTTCCCCGGTGTAGCCGGTGCGCGAAATCAGCACCTGGCTGCCGCCAATTTGCGCGGTGCTCAGGCAGTTGCGCATCGGTTCGGGCAGACGGCCCCCGGTAATCAAATCCAGCATGATGTCTTTAGCCATTGGCCCCTGCAGGCTGAGCATGGCCACTTCCGAGGTCCGATCAATGAGCTCAACCGCACCAAATTTTGAACGGATCTTTTCCAGATGCGCAAAATCTTTTTCGCGGTTGGCGGCATTGACGACCAGAATGAATTCATCGGCCACAAAGCGATACAGATAGGCATCATCGATAATGCCGCCGTTTTCATTGGGGATCATCGTGTAATGGCCCTCTTCTTCCTCCAGCGCGGCGGCATTGTTGGACAGCACGTGCTGCAGGAAATCAAGCGCATCTTTGCCCCGAACGATGAAACGGCCCATATGTGAAATGTCGAAAAGACCGGCTGCTTTGCGGGTGATCAAATGCTCCTGAACGATACCGGTTTCATAGTGTAACGGCATTTCCCAGCCGCCAAATTCAACCATATTGGCGCCCAGTTTGACATGCTGATCGTTTAACGCGGTTTTGTTTAATTTTCCCATGGCTGCTGATCCTTTTTTGGCAGAAGTTGAAAATTCTGTTGCGCTTTTATGGCAGAAAATAATAGATAAAAGCATTCTGAGTGTCAAACGGATATCGTACAAGTCAGAGGACATCTTCACACCATAATGTGGACCGGTCAGAAAATGAAGGCAGCAAAAAACCCAACTCAGGCGTCTCTGCCCGCCTTTTATCGAGCAACCGGGCGCAGCATTGGATGGTGGCAGATTTTTGCCAACCTCATCGGGGCCCTTACGGTCACATCCTATTTTGTTTTTTTTGATCAGGTGTTTCCGGCCATGCAGATTCGGAATACGTTTTACGTCCTGGCCATCATGTTTATTATCCTGGCTGCCATCGCTTTTGTCATTTTCAATTTCTGGCAAAAAGATTTAATCCGTTATTTACAGTTAACCGCCCAGAATAAACCCGTTGACGCCGATCTGCAAAAGAAAGCCCAGCGCAAAATTCTTAATATGCCGTTCATGTCGGCCCTGGTGAGCTTTTTTAACTGGTTTTTGGCTGCCATTACCATGTCCACATACAGCGTCGTATCAGGTTCCAGTGGCGCTCAGGCCTTGGCGTTTGACCTGGTCGAAGGCTTAAGGGTTTTTGGCGGCACCCTTATCGGCGGTGTGATCACCGCTGCGATTATTTTTTTCATTACCGATGCCAAATGCCGCCAGAATTGGTCCGCCTTTTTCCCTGAAGGCGGCCTGGCCAAAATGTCAGGCGTGTTTCGCCTCAAGCTGCGCGCCCGCATGTTTGTCATCTTTGTTCTGGCCAGCATCTTGCCGCTGATCCTGATGGCCGTCTTATCGTACAACAAAGCCAGCATGATGCTGGAGATGGATCCGGGCGAGGTCATCCAGAGCCTGCTGTATTTGACCGCCTTTTTATTGATCGTCACTCTGGCGGTGGCTATCTTCTTATCGCGCTCGTTTTCCACCGGCATTATCGATCCGATCAGCCAGATGGAAGCGGCCATGGCGCAGGTCGAAAAAGGGGACCTGTCGGCAACTGTCATTGTAATCAGCAACGATGAACTTGGCGCCCTGGGTGAAAATTTCAATCAGATGACCGAGGGCCTCAAAGACCGCTATCGGTTGCGCCAATCACTGGATCTGGCCAAAGAAGTGCAGCAAAACCTGCTGCCAATGGAAAATCCGCATTTTCCGGGCCTGGATATCGCCGGTAAAAGTATCTATTGTGATGAGACCGGCGGCGATTATTTTGACTTTTTCGACAGCGCTGCAGGCAGCAAACAAAAATACGGGGTGGTCGTCGGCGATGTGTCCGATCACGGCATCCCCTCGGCCCTTCTGATGGCCTCGACGCGCGCATTTTTGAGGCAGCGCACGGCGCTGGCCGGCAGCATTGCCGACATCGTCGGCGACGTCAACCGCCAGTTAACCCGGGACGTGGAAGACACCGGTCGTTTTATGACCCTTTTTTATCTTCAAATCGATATGCACGACCGCTGCCTGAACTGGGTGCGGGCCGGGCACGAACCCGCACTGCTGTATGATCCCGCCAGCGATCGCTTTGAAGAGCTGGCCGGCGAAGGCATTGCTCTGGGCGTAGACGGCAGCTGGCAGTATGCGGCCAGCCGGCGTGATGATCTGACTGATGGGCAGATTATTTTATTGAGCACCGATGGCATCTGGGAAGCCCGCAATCCGCAGGATCAAATGTTCGGCCGGCAGGCCGTCTCCGATATCATTCGCCAACACGCGCAAACCAGCGCAGCCAAAATCCAAGACGCGATTCTGACCGAACTGGACCGTTTTCAAGAGGGTATCGCATCCGCTGACGACATCACGCTGGTTGTCATTAAGATCACAGGTCAAATCGCTCATAGCTCATAGCTGATAGCTCAAAGCAGATAAACAGAAATATTTGAACTGATGAATTCTTAAACCACTGAGAGCACAGAGGACACAGAGATAAATTTATTTTTTGGCTTGTCGGGAGATACCGACAAACCAAAACCAATCTGCCCTGGCGGGCTTTTTGTAAGTACTATCTACAAACTTTATACATAGATCACCAACTATTTTACTTCGAAATAGCAGTGGCTTTAAAGCTTGGAAGCGAGGAGGCTAAAAACTGAGATTAGAATTCTGACCATTGGCAGTGAGAAGTATGAATTAAATAAGGAAAAACTCTCTGTGAACCCACGCCCGCCATGCGATGCCGCAAGGCGAGGCGGGCGGGTCTGTGAACTCGAGCGAAGCGGGTGGTTAAAAAAAATCCAAATTAAATTATTCGAACTTGATCAATAGGTCCTCTGTGTTGACGTACTACACTGAGCAAAGTCGAAGGGCAACCCGAACCTCGTAATCCAAAAAGCAAAATACAGGAGAAACAACAATGCCAACCATATCGGTACACTGGGTAAATGAAAGAAACTTTGTGGGGGTGGACGCTACCGGCCATTCCGTTGTCCTATCGGGTCAGAAAAACGGGATCGGCGTCAGCCCCTCCCAGATGCTGCTGGTGGCCCTGGCGGCGTGCTCATCGGTGGATGTAGTTGAAATCTTAGAAAAAAAACGCAAAAACCTCACACTGTTAGAAGTCACTGCCAGCGGCGAGCAGGACCCGGATCCTCCCTGGACCTATCGCAAAATCCATGTCAAATACCGGCTGGGAGGCGACAATTTGACCGCCAGGGCCGTTGAGCAGGCGATCAGCCTTTCCCAGGACAAATACTGTTCGGTAGCGGCCACCATCAGAGGCGTGGCCCAAATCACCACCGAATATGAAATTGTCGGGACAGAATCTGCCTGACAGCCGCTTGCCTTAGCGACTCATCCGGGCGCCGGCAGGTGGTGAAAATGAAAGTCGCCGCCGCTAAAATCGGATTCCCCGGCCGTCGCATCTGCTAGCGACACCATAGCTAACCGTTTAGAATCTAAAATAAATATTGACATAGGGCTCCTTAAACAATAAAATTTCACATAATCAGACCTTACTTATAAGCATCAAGGAGTAACAGCATGCTGGATTTGGATCCACAATTAGGCAAATACGGAATTACAGCCCGCCTATTTAAGCTGATCAACGAAATGCCCAAGGATAAAAAATTGATCTTGTTAAAGCAGCTAATCGGTGATGACGTAACCTCCGAGTTGTGTAAATTGATCGTGGAAATGTCTGAAGATCAACAGATCATTTTGCTCGAACAGCTGGAATCCATGCCCACGATTGAGCTGCCCGAAACCACGGTCAGCCTGGAAGGAAACGAGTCTTCGATGCGGGAAAATCCCCGTAAATCATGTCTGATTAACGCCAAATACCGCATCCAAAGCAAAGACTACAAAAGCTACATTCTGGATATCAGTATCGGCGGTGTGTTTATCGAAACCGCCGAAACGTTTACCATCGGCCAGAAAATTGGCCTGAATTTCGCGTTGCCCAACTTCGCCAAGCCGCTCAAACTCATTGGGACGATTTCCTGGGGCAGCCCGCGCGGGTTCGGCGTTAAATTTGATAATGTTCCCGGGCCCCAGGGGGAAATTTTAAAATCATTTATCGAGCAGGAAAAGTGAGCAGCGTAAGGGCAGCGCTCAATTGACAGTCAATTATTTCAATGTTATATTGCATAAAACCGCAACCCGCCCACAAGAGAAAGCTATCCGGCAATCCCCCCAACTCTGCTTGCCGAACGCTTCAAAACAAGAGGTGATCTATGAAACACATTGCCAGCATCCTTTTTCTGCTGGGAATCCTGCTGTGGGTTCCGGCGTTAAATGCAGACGTTTATACCTGGACCGATGAAAACGGTGTTAAGCATTTCGGCACCCAGCCGCCTGAAAATGCCACCGACGCCCGTGTGGTATTCGAAGAAGAAGCGCATAATGCGGCCGCCGATCAAAAGCGAACGGAGGCCCAAGAAAAAGAACTCACCGATATTATTCGGGATCTTGAAAGAGATGAGCAACGCGAGGCATCTGAAGCCAGGCAAAAGAAGATCGAAGCCGAAAAAAACCGGAAGCCCACGCAGCAGGAGCGCGTCGCCGCTGAAAAACAACGGCTGGAAAAAAAGATCGCCATGCTGGAGGCCAAGCCGCTGGACTTTTTCGGTTCACAGAAAAACAAACGGGTCCGTATCGGTTATTATCGGTATCGACTCGAAACCCTGATGAGCGATCCGGAAAAATACTTTAGCGAGCCAACCCGATTTGAAGGCAACGTAAAATCCCAGTGAACCGGGCCCGGCTGCGGACCGCCGGGTTCAGATTCATATCCAACCTGAAAATAGCATCACCCCCGCCATCTCACCACCGGTCTGCCTAATAAAATCTTTATTAATAATTATATCAAATGCTTATATTTGTATATCCCCGGAAACATGCCGGCGTCGCACGCCAAAATAGTCCTAAAGTTTATGATCATTTATGCCGATAGGGGGTCTCGTAGCATGCATTGCACCGCATCAGGGTGCCTCAATTGTGTTGACCACCAATTGAGAATTTTCCGATCACTTTTGGATTTAAGGAGGGCAGTTTGATGAAAAGCAAAGTTTCTTTTTCCAGTGTTGTTATTTGGCTAATGTGTCTGTCTTTATTGATCCCGGCAGCCGGCGCCCAGCAAACGGACAAACTCGACGTTGAGGCGGCCGCCATCTGTGAAGGGGTCGATAATCGTGAAGCAGTCAATGTCGGAACCCGCTTTACCAATTCAACACCCCGGCTGTATTGCTTTACCAAAATTGTGGGCGCCGAATCGCCCACCGAAGTCGTGCATGTCTGGAGTTACGGCGATGTCGAACGCGCGCGGGTATCGCTGGCCGTAACCGCGAGCAACTGGCGCACCTATAGTTCAAAAGCCATTCAGGCCCATGAGATCGGAGCGTGGCGCGTGGAAGTGCTGGACCCATCAGGCAACCTGCTGGAAACCATCAATTTTGAAATTACCCAGTAAGCAACCAGCAAAAACATAACAACTGATTTTTAGGCGAAAGCCACGCCCCCACGGGCGTGGCTTTCATTTAGCCTGCAAATCACCGTATGTGGCTGCAACAAAAAGAAAAAATTGAATTGACACCATTTTGAGGGCTGCAAAAAATTGATATTGAACCTGTTTTTTGATAAGCTGGTGGCATACATATCAACCCTGGAAACTGCCGTCCGACAACCACGTGCACATTTATCCGATCACGTTGCCCTCATAATTTGCCGAAGACATTTAAGGCGGTTGTCAAAAAACGTAGCAAATTCATAATGTTTTTTCAGCCACCGATACCGATATTTGGACAAACGGACCATTTTCATCCAAAGCGGTAGAAACGAAAATGGAGGGTTTTATGACTTTTGCCAATATGTTGAACATCACCAGCAGTCCGGCGCTATCCATATTAATATGGATTGTCCTGTTTTTGCTGGCGCTGTATTTTGCACGACGGCCGTTTCACCAGGCGATCATGTCGTTTAGCAAAATTATACGCAATGCCCTGCGTCTGACCGCTGCTGCGGTTCTGTCGGCAGAACAACGCCTGGTGCTGCGCAACCGGGAAGTTTTAATGGCCGCCGGGCTGGAAAATGCCGAAAGAAAAGTTGAACGCGAATTTGATCGCATCGCCGCTGCCGTAACCCGTGATCTTGATGGTTATCCCAACGTTCACCGTCAGTTATCGGAGGTCATCATCAAGCTGGATGAAGACTACACCACCAGCGCCGATGTGCCGCCGTCGCTGCCCAACTGGATGCCGATCATCGAGTCCATCGCCAAAATCGAGCATAGCGGCGACTCGATGGTGGCCAATATGCTGGCAGAAATTAACCGCTCGCTGACCGAGCAAAATAAAAAGGCCATCGACGACTATCGCAATTCCACTGCCGCGCGCCATGGCATTTTAAATAAGATGATGCCGTTCTGGCGCAAAGTGCAAAAATCTTTGGAACGCATTTCCGGTTCCATCGACAACATCAAAAAACGCGCTAAGACGGTTGATCGGACGATTAACGAATACGAGAAAATTCATGCCGGATCAGACGAAGCGGCGCGCGCTTTATCAACTTCGGCGCTGACGCAGTTTGCCATTGCCGGACTGGTGCTGCTGATTGCCATCGGCGGCGCCCTGATCAATTTTAACCTGATTGCCCTGCCCATGTCGGAAATGGTGGGCGGCGCCAGTTACATCGGCCCTTTCAAAACCTCTGATGTGGCCGGCCTGGTGATTATTCTGGTGGAATTGACCATGGGCCTGTTTCTGATGGAATCTTTGCGGATCACCCGGCTGTTTCCGATTATCGGCGCCATGGACGATAAAATGCGCCACCGCATGATTATCGTCACCTTTACGCTGCTGGCCATCCTGGCCGGGGTGGAATCCGCATTGGCTTTCATGCGGGACCGCATCGCTCACGATATGGAAGTGCTGCGCCAGACCCTGGCCGGTGCCGAACAAATGGGCCTGCCCCCCAGCATCATTCCCACCGTCGGGCAGATGGTCCTGGGATTTATCCTGCCCTTTGCGCTGGCATTTGTGGCCATTCCGCTGGAAATGTTTGTGGCCTCTGCGCGCACCGTGCTGGGCGCCGGGGCCGCCTGGCTGCTGAGGCTGATGGCTTTTTTGCTGCGGCTGCTGGGCAACATCGGCTTTTATTTGGGCCGGTTCATCGTCAATGTGTATGACCTGGCCATTTTTCCGGCCATCTGGCTGGAGGGCATCATTATGGCCACCAGGGGCAAAAATGTCGATTTACCCGCAGCCGGGGACCCCGAAGAGTCGCAGCCGGTCGAAGAAGCCGTCGACAGCTATGAGGAAACGATTCAGATAAAGGAGCAGCAGGAATGAAAAAACGATTTGCAATAGCGCTGGTTGTTTGCATCCTAATGGCGGGTTGCACCGATACCAAAAGCCGCTCCACCGGGGTCTATATGCTATTGGACACCTCCGGCACCTATGCCGTGGAGCTGAAAAAGGCCCAGCTCATCCTCAACTACCTGCTGGGAGTGCTGGCGCCCGGTGACACCCTGGCGGTGGCCCGTATCGATACCGGCAGTTTCAGTGAAAAAGATATTATCGCAAAAGTCACCTTTGACAATCGGCCGTCGGTGGCCAACAACCAGAAACGGGCCTTTATGCAGCAGCTGGAAAGCTTTGTGACAACGGTCAAAGGCAGCCCGTACACCGATATTTCAGGCGGCATCTTGCAGGCCATTGAATATCTGAACGAGGCTGAATCCGGCAAAAAATACATCCTTATTTTTTCGGATCTGAAAGAGGAGCTGGCCAAAGGGTATAAGCGCGATATTCCTTTCCAGCTGCCGGATTATAATGTCATTGCCCTGAACGTCACCAAACTGCGCGGTGACAATATGGACCCCAAGGAATATCTAGCGCGGGTCGAAGATTGGCGCAGCAAGGTGGAAAATGGCGGCGGCGAGTGGGGTATGATCAACGACATGGAGCGTCTGGAGAATATTTTCGCCAATTAAACCCAACAAAAAAACCAAACCATTATTGATTTAAAGGGGTCACGATCGTTAAGTGACCCCTTTTTTTGTCATTCGTGCGCCCTCAATTGGCGGCCGCCGCAGGCCGCCTTACCTTCGTCTCCCGTGCGATTGTGTGTATCCAGGTTTTAACATCTTGACATTCCAAACGTGCGGGACTTAATATCGACACTGTCCATCATTTACAGCATCACTTAAACACAGCATTACGGCTTCAAACAGTGGAACTGAAAGCTTTCAAAAAGCACACCGCCAATCGGCGTTTAAGGCGATATTTACCGGCGTCACTGGCGATTATCGCCATGACTGCGATTTTTGCCGGCTGTGCCGCTGATGTGCTCACCAAAAGCGCGCCTTTGAAGGTTGTGGGAGAGCCGCAGCGGGCGGGTAAACTGGAAAATCCACAGCTCAAGGAAGTCAGCGGTTTGGCCGCATCCAGCCTTTACCCGGGCCTGCTATGGGCCATCAACGACGGCGGAGACGACCCGCTGCTGTACGCCGTCGGCAGCGACGGTGCCGATCTGGGCACCTTCCGGATAGAGGGGGCCGGCAACTATGACTGGGAGGCGCTGGCATCGTTCCGGCTGCAGGACAGCGCCTATCTTTTGGTTGCGGATGTCGGCGACAACTGGCAACAACGCCAGAGCGTCAGCCTTTACGTGGTCAGGGAGCCGTCTATAACCGCGGCCGGATTGGGCGCTGACAACGCGGTAGCGATCGCCTGGCAAATTGATTTTACCTATGAGGATGGCCCCCAGGATTGCGAGGCCGCCGCCGTCGATCCGGTCACACAAACAGTCCTGTTGCTCACCAAACGCGGGGCGTCACCCATGCTGTATGAAATCCCGCTGCAGCCCGCTGCTGCAGACGCACCGCTGGTGGCACGCCGCCTGGCCAGCGTGCCGCATTTTAAATGGCCGACCGACATGGACCTGTCGCCCGATGGCCTGGCTGCAGTCGTACTGACATACAACCATGCGTATCTTTTCCGGCGCAGACCCGGCGGCGATTGGGCCAGGGCCTTGCAGAAAAAGCCCCGGCGTCTGCGCTTTGACACATTGATACAGCAGGAAGCCGCCTGTTTCGGATTTTACGGCAAAACAGTCTGGGTGACATCCGAACGGCGGCCGGCGCCGCTGGTGCGGATTGATCTGGAAGCAGCAGCACCAAAGCCATAGTTACCAAAACAGGAAATAAAACCAACGAAACAGCTTTTTCCAAACCGGAATGATGGAATAATGGAAAATTGGAATGATGGGTTTAAAAACCAGAGGCATTGCGATATGAGACCTTTCATTATTCCAGTATTCCAAAATTCCATTATTCCATTATAAAGCATTGCCCATTAAGTTTAATTACCGCCATCGCACCCAAAAGGAAGTAGATTAGACGCGTTGCAAACACCGCCGACGACATCTCCGTTTAAGATCCGCAATGTGCGCCTGTTTATTGCCTTTCGGGTTTTTTTCAACTGCCGCTTTTACTACCCGGTATTTACCATTTTATTTTTAGACTACGGTCTGACCCTTGAGCAGTTTGCCCTGCTCAATGCCGCCTGGGCAGCCACCATCGTGCTGCTGGAAGTGCCCTCCGGTGCCCTGGCCGATACGATCGGGCGCCGCAATTTGCTGGTTTTTACCGGCATCCTGATGGTCATTGAAATGATCCTGCTGTGTTTTGCGCCCCGCGGCAACGCCCAATTATTGTTTCCCATCTTTCTGGTCAATCGGATCCTCAGCGGAGCGGCCGAGGCGGCGGCTTCAGGTGCGGACGAAGCCATCGCCTATGACAGCCTGCAGGCCGAAGGAGACGTCCGGGATTGGCCCAGGGTGTTAGAAAAACAGATGTGGGCGCGCTCCAGCGCCTTTATCTTCGCCATGAGCCTGGGAGCGGCCGTTTACGACCCGCAGCTGATGCAGCGCGTGGTTGATGCGCTTGGTATTAATATTAATTTAAATCAGGGCATTACGCTGCGCATCCCTCCCCTGCTGACACTGGTGATGGCCATTTGGACCTTGATTACCGCCTGGCGGATGCGCGAGCACAAAGAGCGGGGCCAGCGGGACACTTCCGGGCGGGGCCCAACGATCACCGAGGCATTTAAGCTGACCCTGGCCGCCGGCGGCTGGATTCTGCGCACGCCCTTTGCGCTGATCATTATTCTGGCCGGATTGGCCTTTGACAACTGTATTCGCATGATCATCACGCTCAACAGCCAGTATTATCGCCTGATTGACCTGCCGGAGGCCTCCTTCGGTTTGATCGGATCCGGGCTGGCGATAGTCGGACTGGTGATGCCGCGGGTGGCCAGGGGTATGGCACAGCGGCTTTCACCCGCATTTAATCTGGGCATCATGAGCACCCTGACCCTGATCGGGCTGGTGGGCATGACCTTTTTCTGGCCGGTTTTCGGATTGCTGCCGGTCATCGTTCTGGTGGCGGTCATCTACCTGGAAAACTTCTTCCAGAGCCATTATCTGAACCGCATTACCGAATCGCACCAGCGGGCCACGGTTCTGAGTTTTAAGGGGCTGTCGTTTAACCTGGCTTACGGCCTGATCGGGGTGCTGTATTCGCTGCTGCTGGCGTATCTGCGCCTGGGCGCCGGCGCCGGCCGGCCCGACATCGGCGAGGCCCAGTTAGAAAACCTGGTATTTATCAAATCCATCGCCTGGTTTCCGGGATATTTTCTGCTGTCGATGGGGGCGGTGCTGGTGTTTGCCCGCTGGCGGCTGAAAAACACTGACGAACACCGGCGCATCGGTTAAAGCTGCGTATCTATAAATTGGGGTTAAGGGCCAGCGCAACCACTAGATAGTGTACTTTTCTATTGCCTTTTTGTATAAAAAAATCTATTTTTAACATATAATGGGGACGCATCAATATCCTATAAATTTTTAATCCAATAAGAATAGGAAAAAAACAATGGCACCAGCTGAAAACGGCCGTGACAAGGATTTTGTTTTAAACAGCAGTTATCGCCAAAATGAAACTGCAGAATCCCGCGAAGATGCCTTTTATGGATCCGGCAGCACTTCGGGTGGTCTGCCTTTTAAACACATCTATGTTGCCATTGCCGGATTTCTGGTGCTCACCGTCCTGACCGTGACGATCATTGCCAGAACCTATAGCCTGGCCGAAAAATCCCAGTTGCTGGCGCTGCAATCCAGACTCGAGCAGTTGGAGAGCCGCCTGGGATCGATGGACGCCGATGGCGGATTGGCCCAGGCCGGCGGCTCGGGCAACCAGCTGATCCTGTTGACCGAACGCCTCGACCAGCTGGAAGCCAACATGACCGCGCGGATCAGCAGCCTGGCCACCCAGCTGAACGCCAGCGCGGCCAAACCGGCCGCCGAACCTGCAAAACAGGCTCAAACTGCCCCTAAAGCCGAGCCCGCCAAAGCCGCCCCGGCGGCTAAAATAGCGGCCCCGGCCAAAATCCATACCGTCAAGCAGGGCGAAACCCTTTATCGCATCAGCCGCCGCTATAATCTTTCTGTCGACCAGATAAGACAGTACAACCAGCTGGGTTCAAAAGCGGCGATTTATCCCGGCCAGAAATTAAAGGTATCCTCACCCAAATAGCCTTTCACCCGACTGTATTCCCCCTGCGGGCAACCCTGCCGCCGGCGAGCGCGCACAGGCATTTTTCGCATGTCTGTTGAAAGCCCCAATAATTTAAGCCGCCTGTCATATTTATGTTCCCACACTATAAAATCACCTGCTTTTTTTCTTAAGTTCACCCGCCCCTGAGCCGATAACAACCCCAGGTAAGTGCACGCAAAACCACAATTTTTGTCTGCCACCGAAATAAATTACCGGGGGTAACCATGTCCGACCGGCAACCATCTGAAAATCACAGAAAAAACATGCTCGACCGGCTGAGCACGCTGGTCATTGCCCCTTTTTATCGCATGACCATCGCCCGCAAGCTGATGCTGGGATTCAGCGTCCTGCTGCTGCTGGTGGTGGGGATCTCTGGTCTGGCGCTGTATAATCTGAACCTGCTCAATGATCTCAACAGCAGCATTCATGAAACCGACCTGCCGGTCGCCAGGATATCGGGTGAAATGATCGAAGTCATTTTGGCGCAGGAATTTTACGTCCAGCGCTACCTTATTTTAAAGAGCCCCGATGTTTTTAAGGATTTCTGGCACAAAGAAAAGGAATTTAACGAGCTGACCGAGCAGTTACAGGCCCTGCCCGGCCAAAAGGATTACCCCATTCAGGAAATCGTCAGCCTGCAAACCGAATATAAATACATCCTTTCAGAAGCCATCGGTTGGATCGAGGATCCCGATTCGGATATATCGAAGGCTTTTGAAAAAAACATCAAAACCCAGCAGGAAAAAATCATAAGCGTTATCAAGCAGATGCAAGCCCAGGCGCTGCGGCGGCAAAACGAAAAAACAGCCACGACGGCCACCATCGGCCGGTACGCCTTTAAGGCTGCCGCGGTTTTATGCGGGCTGGGCCTGCTGTTCGCCCTGACAGCGGCGTTTATTATCACCCATAATATTTCCGGGGCCATTAAAAAATTAAAGCACGCCACCGGCAGGATCGCAGAGGGCGATTTTGATCACCGGCCGCAGATTCCCAACCAGGATGAGCTGGGTGATCTGGCCGATTCATTTGGCACCATGGCGCAGCGTTTAAAACGGCTGGAGGAAATGTATCTGGATACCAGCCCATTGACACGGCTGCCCGGTGGCATCGCCATTGAAAACGTATTGAACAAGCGCATCGAGTCCGGCGCCCCGATTGCCTTTTGCCTGATGGATATCGACAATTTCAAAGCCTACAACGACCATTACGGGTACGCCAAGGGCAACGATATCATTCAGGCCACCGCTGAAGTCATCAGCGAGGCCGTTGCCCGCTACGGAAGCGAAGATGATTTTATCGGTCACATCGGCGGTGATGATTATGTGCTGATCACCACTCCGGATCTGTATCCGCGCATCTGTCAGTCGGTGCTGGATCATTTTGATCGCACGATTCCCAGCTTTTACGATGCATCGGACCGCAGGCGCGGTCATATTGTCGGTGAAAACCGCCAGGGCCAGGAAGTTAAATTCCCACTGGCCACTCTGTCCATCGCGGTGGTCACCAACGTCAAACGTAAATTTAAAAATCACATCCAGTTCGGGGAGGTGGCCGCCGAGATGAAAGAGCACGCCAAAACGGTGGCCGGCAGCACCTACATGGTGGATCAGCGCAGCGATAGCACGCGCAGGGGCAAAAAGAACCGCAAACTCATCAGCCTGCAGGATGCCAAACGAAGCTCAAAAGGATAATCAATGCATAGGATTAAGACTCAAACGATCGTCACGCTAATGACAATACTCGTATTTTGTATGGGCGGTTGTAGCCATACGACAAACTCCGCCAGGACTTCATCCGCACCACCGAGCCCACCGGCTGCAGGGAAGGTGGCCAACGATAAATACGGCCGTGAGATTGCAAAGCTCAATCAGATTGTTAAAGTGAATAAAAAATCCTCGGCCACCAAAGAGGCCCATCTGAAGCTGGCGCGCCTGCATTCGGACCACAAAAACAACAACCGCAACTATCAAAAAGCCCTCAAGCACCTGCAAACCTACATCCGGCAGGACAACGCCAGAGTCGACGGCGACACCCTCAACTGGCTGGCCTCGTTAAAGGAAATTGCGCGCCTTTCAAAGGAAGTCAACACCCAGAATCGCCAGATCGGCCAGATGAAGAAAAAGCTCGCACAATCCAAAAATGAAACATCAGCGCTTACCCGCACCAACCACAAATTGCGACGCGAAGAAATCAGTCTACGCGACAAAACCCGCAAACTTGAAGAATCCAACCTCAAACTGCAAAAGACGATTGAAATGCTTAAAAATCTCGATCAGCGGCTGGAAGAAAAACGACGCAATTTTAATAGCAAAAGATAAGATTTTTGTTAAATCGTTAATTGGTTGAATAGCTAAATGATTTGCTGAAAATCCAGTTTTTGGCCGAGGTAGATAAATGCTTTGAATTTGCCTGTTCCAAATTGGATTTATTTGCATATGAAGCATATGTCATTAGCGTTTACCCCATCAATAAAATCTAAACCATTTACCCAATCAAACATTTGACTATTTAATCCGCACACAGACAAGTAGCTTAACCGAAACGTTAGCACTTGCTTTCTTAATTGATAAAGTCCACTCTTGACAATTAATGAGTTGGTAATATATTGTATATACATTATATCTTTATTTGAGGAGTATTAAAATGACAACCCAGATGATCGTTAGGATCAATCCTGAGCTAAAAAATAAGGTAAATAACCTCGCAAAAGCTGAAGGGAAGAGCGTTAGTGAAGTTGTCAGAGAATTGTTGGAAGATTACGTAAAGAATCGAGACATCGGCCTTTATATAGACGATCTGTGGCAGCGCATCGGTGATAAGCTCACATCTCGAAAAGTTGGCCCTAAAGAGATCCAACGTGCCATTCAGAAAGTGAGAGCGAAGAAGTGATCAGGGTTGTTGTGGATACGAATGTTTTCGTTTCATCTTTTTTCGGCGGTAATCCTCGCAAAGTAATTGACCGTTGGAAATCGGGCGAGATCACCCTTTGCCTCTCAAAACCCATCGTTGATGAATACATTGGAGTTCTGCGCCGGCTTGGGCTACAAAATGAAAAAGAGTTAGACGAATTACTGAGTCTTTTTGCGCATGGTTTTCAAGTCGTTTTCACGGCAACAACTCCAGAATTGCATGTTGTTGAAAAAGATCCTGATGATAATAAATTCATTGAATGCGCTGTGGCCTTGAAGGCTGATTTCATTATTACAGGTGATAAAGCTCTAATAGAAATCCAAGATTACATGGCTATTAAAATTATCAGTCCGAAAGATTTTCTAAGCGGTGATAGAAGGTTCAAGCGCTAACCAATCAGCGGAACTGAACCGCCATCGCTATAAAAGTTTCGGCGCGACAGGCCCGTCTTCGCATTAGCATGCTTGGGGCTTCGTTTACAGGCTTCCGACTTCGCTCTGGTTTACCGTGCCGAAGCTGTTCAAGCGGAGGCGGGCTAGCTCCGCCGCAACAAGACGCCGCGCAAGCCTTTCTGCACCTCGCGTCTAAGGGTAAAAGGTCGCGTAAGTTTGAAACAAATAAGGCCCGCAGCTTATCACTGATGTTATATCCGGAAGAAAATTGAAAAATTCTGATCGTACGGCTTTTAGCTGAACCGTCGATAAACTTCTTTTCGATGCCCTATCTTCAAAACCAATATTAAGAGAATATCTCCGTGTGTTTCGTAAATAATTCGATAATCTCCAACCCTTATCCGATGAAAAGGATTATCGCCTTTCATTTTCGTTTTAGCAGGATCCGGTAAATTCTCAGAAAGGCTATCAATTTTAGCAGCTATCCGCTTTTGGTCATATTTTGGAATTTTCTTGAGTGCTTTGGCTGCGGATCTTTGTAACTCGATTCTGTATTTCAAATGCCAAGCTCCTCTCGAAGCTTTTCCCATGATATGCTTTCACCCGGTTCCTTTCGGGCTTTCCACGCGTCTTCAATGTCCAATTGTTCTTCAATCTCTTGCAAAAGCTTTAAATCCTCCATCGAAACAATAGCCGCCAGCGCTTCCCCCCGCCTTGTCAAAACGAACAATTCTTTGCCATATGCGACTCTGTTTATAATATTAGCAAATTTTTTTCTTGCATCAGCGGCTGAAATTTTATTTAACATAGCATCACCTTTTTTACAAATTGATAATATTGACTAATTTGTACATATAGTACAACACACAAATATTTGTGTCAATCTATGTTTAAAAAGTGTCTTATAACAAATCACTGGAGCTGATCCGCCTTCACTTAGGTTTCGGCGCGACAAGCCCGTCTTCGCTCCAAAAAAGCTTCCATCTTCGCAAAACCGGAAATATCGGATAACGAATTCACAAATCAATGAATTGACTTTTTATTGCACACAGAGCCTCCGCCTCTAAGCACTACACATTAAGCCGCAAAACTGCATTTCATTGCCTCTAAACTGCAAACCAGGCCGTAAACCGACCCGGCGTCGTCAAGCAAAGCTTGACTATGCCGCGGCAAGCACGTCATGCAGCCGCTTTAATTCTTACGATTAATTCCCATTTAACCAATAACCGATTTAACTATTCAACTATTTATCCATTTAACTACATTTTACATCAACGATTCAACGAATTGACTGTTTAACTATTTGAGGGGTCGGGGAGTTTTTCCATCCAACCCCTGATAATAACGGAATGAATTATCAGCAGCGAAATCGTGCACTGTCTGAAGGGTTTAGGGAGCGTTGCGAAAGAACAGCAATGACCCCAAAGCCACGGTACGGCGAAAATTTGATTTTAGGTCTAACCCATCATTTTCTATTTGAATTCTGTTCTTTCGCTACACTCCCTTAACCCTGAGTTTGCACGATGAAGTCGCAGATGATTCATTCCGCGATCAATTTAAGAAAAACTCCCCGACCCCTACTATTTAACGAATCAACTAAACATCCAATGGACTTTTAACAGCCATGGCACCTTTTTGCATGACATGGGTGTAAATCATGGTGGTGCTGACATCCTTGTGACCGAGCAGCTCTTGAACGGTGCGGATATCATAGTCGTCTTTAAGCAGGTGGGTGGCAAAGCTGTGGCGAAAGGCATGGCTGGTGACCGCTTTGGGGATACGCGTCAGGCGAACGGCCCTTTTGAGCGCCCTTTGAAAGGAACTGGCGTGGATGTGCGGCCGGCGTCTGATGC
>JAHEIW010000120.1 GCA_024639185.1 Deltaproteobacteria bacterium
AATTGATTTTTTCAGCTACCCGGCCATGTTGACGGTTTACCGGGCCACCAGCGGATACCCCCGCAAGATTATCAATCTATGTCATCATTGCATTCTGGCCATGATCGTCCAGAACCGCAAAAGGATTAGCGCTCCGCTGGTGCGTTCCTGCATCAAACGCGCTTTTCCCGGCGAAACCCGCCGCTGGAAAGGCGCCGTCGCCACCGCTGCCGTCGCCGTTGCGGCCGCAATGGTCATTTTTGCATTTCTGATGCCGGAAAAGCTGCGGGCACTGTGGCCCCGGGGATTGACACTCAGCCACAACCAGCAGGTCCAACAGCAAACAGCGCCGGCAGACAGCGATGCGGCGGGTGCTGTCGCTGAAACCGACAGCCGGCAGCAGGACCAGGAGACGGACAGCAGCGAAAAAGATTCTGAGGCCGCGGATGCTGCCGAAGATACCGGCAGCAAAACGGTTACTCAGGCCGCAGTGACAAACCCGGAAACCGTTGCCCCGGAAAGCCAGATTGCGTCCATCGGCCCGAATGCGTCGCCGGCGGATACCGCCGCACCGGTTGAATCCGGCGCGGCGCCGCCAACCATCGCAGCAAACACTGCGGACCAGCAGCTTCCAGCACAAACGAAAGCGCCTGAAAACAGCACGCCGTATGCGCCCCTTTTGGGAGATATTACGTTGAAACAAAACGATACGCTATCTCATATCATCCAGAGGGTTTATGGCAGCTATAGTTCGAAATATTTCCGTTCTTTGATTCTGGCCAACCCGATCATCGACGACCCGGATCTGGTGGAAGTCAATCAGACCATTTCGATGCCGGCCATTCCGGTTTCGCTGACCACCACAGACCAAAACGCCTGGTGGGTTCTGCTTGACGACACAGACGATCTGGATACAGCCTTTGATTACTTGCGCACCTATCCGGCAAACGCACCGCCGGCCCGCATGATTCCCTATTGGAACCGGCAGTCCGGCACCCGCTTTGCCATTATTCTCAAAGGGTATCATGCCGATGCGGATTCGGCGCTTGCGCAGCTAAAGCGCCTGCCGCCGGAACTTGCACCCGAGCGCAAAGTGTTGTCGAGCTGGAATAATGACACCGTCTTTTTTGCAGACCCGTTTTAACGGCCGCCGATAGTGATCCCCATCCGGGCTCAAGGGGAATAGAAAATAACGCATAACCGGTATTTAAACGATACTGAATAAGAGAGACGAAATTGAAAGCACGCAAAAAATTAGGCGAAATTCTGGTTGAGGGCGGGTTGCTAACCCAGGAGCAGCTTGAAAAGGCGCTTCCGTATCAGAAAAAAAGCAAATTGAAACTTGGCCAGTTTCTGGTGCAGGAAGGCATCGTCAGCGAGTCCCAGATCGTGGATCTGGTATCAAGCCAGCTAAAACTGGAAAAGTACCGGCCAGACAAATTTACCGTGGATGTGGAACTGGCGCAACTGCTCTCAGCTGAAATTGCGCATCGTTGCCAGGCGGCTCCGCTGAAAAAAAGCGGTCTGCTGCTCACGGTGGCCATGACCGATCCGCTGGATATCAATTCTCTGGATACGATTGAAGTGTATACCAACTGTGAAGTTGAAGCGGTCATTTGCACTGAACAGCACCTCAACCAGCTGTTGACGACCACTTACGGCACCTATTCCGGTATCGGCGGCGTTCTGGAAGACATGGAAGAAATGGAAATTGATAAGAGCGCCGACAAAACAACCAGCCTGGATGATGTCGAAGTCAGCTCGCTGCAGGGAATGGCTGAAGAAGCGCCGGTCGTGCGCCTGGTAAACTCCATTCTCTCCCAGGGTGTGCGCGAGGGCTGCAGCGATATCCATATCAGTCCGGAGAAACAATACGTGCAGGTACGCTTCCGGGTAGACGGCAAACTGCACGAAGTGCCCGCCCCACCCAAGGGCATGTTTCTGCCGATCATTTCCCGGCTCAAAATCCTGGCCAATATGGACATTGCGGTTTCCAGAATCCCCCAGGACGGGCGCTTCACGGTAAAAATGAAGAACAAAGATATCAATATCCGCGCCTCAACCATCCCCTCCATTCACGGGGAAAACATGGTGCTGCGGTTGCTGGATACCAGCAACAGCATATATTCGCTCGAACGGCTGGGCATGACGGAAAGCGATCGTGAAAAGCTTGAACAGATGATCGTAAAACCGCACGGAATGATTCTCAGCACCGGGCCCACCGGAAGCGGTAAAAGCACCAGCCTGTATTCAATATTAAAGAAAATCAATCAGCCCGAAGTTCACATTATTACCGTGGAGGACCCGGTTGAATATCGCATCGAAAAAATCAGGCAGGTGCAGTTGAACCGGAAGGCCGGCATGACCTTTGCCAGCGGTTTGCGATCTATTTTGCGCCAGGACCCCGACATCATTATGGTGGGTGAGATCCGCGATTCGGAAACTGCCTCTCTGGCCGTGCAGGCTGCGCTGACCGGCCACATGGTTTTCAGCACCCTGCATACCAATGACGCCGCCGGCGCCATCACCCGTTTTGTTGACATGGGCATCGAACCCTTTCTGGTATCTTCGACCATGACGGTCTCTTTTGCCCAGCGGCTGGTGCGCAAGGTCTGCCCGAATTGCATGACCAACTATGAACCTTCAAAGGAAGCGCTGAAATCCTGGGGAATTAACAACAAAATTCGAGCAAATTTTGTACAGGGCAAAGGCTGTTTCAACTGCATGCACACCGGATATAAGGGACGCACCGGCGTGTATGAAGTCATGACCATCAGTGACGAAATCAAGGATTTGATCTTAAAGCGGCAATCTTCGCATGCCATTCAGCAGGCAGCCCTGAAGTCCGCCAATTTTACATCATTGAAAGAAAATGCAGCTGCAAAAGCCATCAAGGGCATCACCACTCTGGAAGAGGCGGCTTCAGCGGTACTGTTATAGCTAAGGTTCAGGGTTCTGCGTTCAAAGGTTCAACGTTTGCACGTTTGATCTAAGACGAATCATTTTTTGGTTAACGGGTTTGTTTGGTTTAACTCGTTTTATTGTTCGGTTTAAGCGAATCAATTCTACCAGTGCTACAAATGAAAAATAAACTAAAAAATGTCAAATCCGTTAACCATTGAACCTCTGAATCCTGCTTGTCGCGGCGAAGCTTTACAAAGCGAAGACGGGAACCACTGAACCCTGAACCTTTGAACCTCTGAACCTTAAACGAGGTAACCATGCCCAAATTTCAATATCAGGCGATTACCGAAACCGGCGCCACCACCGCCGGTGAAATAGAAGCCGATTCTCTGGAAAGTGCCAACAGCATGCTGGCCGCGCGAGGATACATTCCCACCCGGGTAAAGGCGGAACAACCGGCCTTGAGTGGGCTTCAGATTTCTAAATTCCGCGAGCTACTGTCACCGGTCAAGGCGCCCGAATTGATCCTGTTTACCAAACAGTTCAAAACCATGTTCAACGCCGGCGTATCCATGATCAATATGCTGGAGATCCTGGAACAGCAGACTGAAAATCCACGGCTGCGCAGAATTATGGGCAAGATGCACCAGGACATCAAAGAAGGTGCCAGCCTGCATGAAGCATTTAGCAAACATCCGAAGGTGTTTTCGCCATTATACTGCAGTATGATCAGGGCCGGCGAATCCAGCGGGGCGCTGCCGGAAGTGTTGGACCGCTTAACATACATCATCGAACACGAAAATCAGGTCAAGTCAGATATCAAATCGGCCCTGACATACCCGGTCATCGTGGTCGTCTTTTTGTTCAGCGCATTTTTAATCCTGATAACCCAGGTTATCCCTAAATTTGTCAACATCTTTCAAAATGCCGGCCTGAAGTTGCCCCTGCCAACCCAGATCTGTATCTTTCTTTACGAATTTTTGTCTACCTACTGGTATTTGATCATCGGCGCCGTCATTATCGTGGTCGTATTTCTATTCTACTACTTAAAAACCAAGCAGGGTAAATTCATGCGGGATTCACTCTTTATGCGGATTCCGCTGGTCGGGCCCCTGTTTGCCAAAAGCGCTGTTTCACGTTTTGCCAGTATTTTTTCGATCCTGCAGGCCAGCGGTGTCGATGTGCTTGATTCGATGGACATATTATCAGAAACAATGGGCAACGCCGCCATCAGCAACGAGTTGGACAATATCAAAGATCGTCTTGCCGAGGGGCGCGGCATTGCAGGCCCCCTGAGCGAAGCCAAATACTTCACACCCATGCTGATTAATATGGTGGCCATCGGAGAGGAGTCAGGCAACCTGGAAAGCATGATGCAGGAAGTGGCCAGTCACTATGACAGCGAAGTGGAGTATGCCATGAAAAAGATGACGGAGGCCATCGGCCCGCTGCTGACCGTCGGGCTGGCGGCTGTGGTCGGATTTTTCGCCCTGGCGATATTCTTACCCATGTGGGACCTGACGCTGATTGCCAGATAAATAGAGGTTCAAAGGTTCAACGTTCAAAGGTTAAGAGGTTGCCTAACGGCGAATTAAGGCAAGATACCATTGGACAACGACAGTAAACAGTTACCAAAGCTCCTGTTACCCCGGTCCCTGAACCTCTGAACCCTGAACCTCTGAACCCTGAACCCCAATAAAAATGCGACAATCACGATTTTACATCAGCCTTTACATCATCATTCCCTTCATCATCACCGGATTGACCGTTCTGGCGACCATCATATCGTTTCGGCTTACCAAATACCTTTTGGCCGGTGGCTCGGACCCCGCGCAACCGGTTTTCTGGCTGATCCTCATTATCGGCACCATCGCCTTTGTGACCGGATTCATGCTCGTTCGATTTATCCTGAAACCGGTGGAGCGCTTTGTGAAAAAAGCTCGCAAACTGGCTTCACTCTCGGGAGAAAAAACCGATGCGGACAAAAACTGGTCGCGCGATCAAATCGATCAATTTGCCAGCGTCTTTGATCGGGTCACATCGGTTCTCAGCCGCATGGATGCCCGCCATTTCTTTCCGGACATTATCGGAGAGAGTCTGGCGATGCGAGGGCTGCTGGGCCTGATCAAAAAAGTCGCGCCTTCGGATTCAACGGTTCTGATTCTCGGCGAGAGCGGCACCGGCAAGGAACTGGTCGCCAAGAGTATCTTTGAAAACAGCGATCGCCAGAATAAGCCCTTCATCAAGCTCAACTGCGCCGCAATTCCCGAAGAACTTCTGGAAAGTGAGCTGTTCGGCCATGAAAAAGGCGCTTTTACCGGCGCCACCAAATTCAAACCCGGAAAATTCGACATGGCCCACGAGGGAACCATATTCCTGGATGAAATCGGCGACATGCCCTTAAATCTGCAGTCCAAAATTTTGCGGGTCCTGCAGGAAAAAGAGTTTTACCGCGTCGGCGGCAGCAGAACCATCAAAGTCGATGTACGCTTCATTGCATCCACCAATCAGAATCTGGAAAAAATGGTTCAAGAGGGACTATTCCGAGAGGATTTGTATTATCGCCTGAATGTCTTTACCCTGCATTTGCCGCCGCTGCGCGAGCGCAAGGAAGACATCCCCCTGCTGGTCGACTATTTTTTGCAAAATCTTTCCAAACCGATTGACATTTCATCGGTGGCTTTACAAATGATCATGGCCCATGGATGGCCGGGGAATATTCGTGAGCTCAAAAATATCATTGAAAGTGCCTCCGTCATCGCCGAAAACGGCTTTATTGAACCCGCGCAGCTGCCCGCCAAAATCACCGGTGTTTTCAATAACAGTGAATCGCAAAACGGTTCACTGCCCGCCGCCAACCTGCCGCTGGATGAGCGACTCAAAGAAATTGAAAAAAGCATGATCATCGAAGCCCTTCGCAAAACAGGCGGTGTCCAGATCAGAGCCACCGAGCTACTGGGCATCAATCAGCGCAGCCTGTGGCACCGCATTAAAAAGCACGGCATCGATGTTAAAAGCATCAAAAACAACGAAATTTGATGTTTCAGCTTGCCAATAAGCTTCAAAGAATGTAGATTAAGTGTAAAATAAGTAAACACTTCTGGTTCCGGCACAAAAAAAAAATAACTTATCAATCTAAAATTATTATATATATAATCAAAAATCTGTTAGGGCAAATTTTGTGGCACCATTTATGCATAATAATGCTCGGACAGCGCCCGCAATTACATCAAAAGGGGGATTCTGCAGCAGAATCAGCGGGTTTTAAAAACTACAAATCTAGGCATATCATGTAAGGAAGGAGCAAAAGGTTATGAAGAAAAGATCCACATTAAGCAATGAACAGGGTTTCACTCTCGTTGAAATTATTGCCGTACTGATCATTTTGGGAATTCTGGCAGCAGTGGCCGTGCCGCGCTATATCGACCTGGAAGCCAATGCCCAGCAAAGAGCCCTCGACGCCGCCATATCGGAACTCAACGGCAGAGAGAGTCTAACCTGGGCCGATGAAAAAATTAACTCCACCGGTTACCTAAGCGATACCAATACTTTCGGAAGGGTGAGCACCACCTTGGGCGATGAATACTCCTGGTCGGTAGGGCCAGGCACCGGCGGCGGCACCCTGGATTTTAAAAATGCATCGGTGGCTCTAAATCGAACTGCATCAACGGTGAATCAGCCTGCGGTATGGGCGCGACCCTAAGAGCACAAGCTCAATTTTTAGACTAAAAAGGATGAATACCTGCGAGGTTGAATCAGGATTTACGCTGCTGGAGATCATTGCCGCTCTGGTGATCATAAGTATTCTTTCGGCTGTCGTCATTCCGCGCTATATCAGTCTGGATGTCAGCGCCAAACAAAAAGCCATCGATGCCGGCATCGCCGAACTCAATGGCCGTGAGTCCCTGACGTGGTCTAACCTGAAAATCGCAGAAAGCGGTTACCAGGATGACACGCACCTGTTCGGGCTGATGGATACATCCCTGGGACAGGATTACAGCTGGGGCGGCGCCGTACCCGATTCCAGCGGCGGAATCCTGGTATTCAGACTTGACACGCCGGTACCATTGTCGCGGGTAGGCTCTACGATCGAACATCCCGCTCAATGGTCGCGTTAACATTGCTTGATAATGGGATAATTCCACAGCCGCATCAAAAACTTCCGTGAGCAGCGCATTGGCGCTGCTCTTTTTTTGGACCACACAGCCAGCAGATCATCAAGCCCCGACGGATGCGCTTTTGGGCTTGCCGCGAGATTTTCCTGTGTTATACTGCTTTTGCAGTGGTGTTGGTGTTTGGTATTGCTGGTCTGGTTTTTTGGCTGCCCGATGTCCGCTATCTTCAATCATCACGCTAAACACCTGACACCAAACACCGTACGCTAAACGCAAAACACTAAACACCGGTTGAATTCAGCTTTTAAGAGATTTAGCCTCTGTGATTATTGCTCTCTGTGATGAATAAATTTGAAAGGACACCACAATGAAACTGGCAGTTAGCGGCAAGGGCGGAGTCGGCAAAACGACATTTGCCTCGTTAATGATACGGACCCTCAACGCGGAAGGCAAACGCGTGCTGGCCATCGACGCCGACCCGGACGCCAACCTGGCAGCTGGCGTCGGGATTGCCGATGCCGACAAGGTCGTGCCGATTTCTGAAATGGAAGATCTTGTTTTTGAAAGAACCGGGGCCAAACCCGGCAGCATCGGCGGTTATTTCAAACTTAATCCCAAGGTGGATGACCTGCCCGATGAGATTTCGGTTAAATTTGAAGGCATTAAGCTCATGCGTTTGGGCGGAATCAAAAAAGGCGGCTCCGGATGCATCTGCCCGGAAAGCTCGCTGCTCAGGGCCCTGGTGATGCACATCGTGCTGGCCCGCGACGAAGTGGTGGTCATGGACATGGAAGCCGGCATCGAACACCTGGGCCGCGCGACCGCCAAAGCGGTCGACAAACTCATTGTCGTCGTTGAACCGGGCCGGCGCAGCATCGATACGGCCGAACATATCCGTAAACTGGCTGCAGAAATCGGTTTGAACCATATCGCGGTGGTCGGCAACAAGGTCCGCGGGCCCAAAGACGAGCAATTCTTGCAAACGCATCTGGATGATTTTGAATTCCTTGGGTTTCTGCCGTACGATGAAACATTAATCGAAGCCGATCTCAACGGCGCTTCTCCATTTGATGTGGACTCACCGTCCAAAGCGCACGTAAAGGCGATGATCGCAAAGCTCTGATGACCAAACGCGGCAAACGTTTCTTGCGGCCCAGGCGCTATCCCCGCAAGAAACCCTCGATTCCCCATCTAAAGCCCGGCGCCGATGCCAGGCTCCGCAAAATTTTTGCTAAAATCGGCGTACCGGACAATCCGGCCTTCACACCCGATGCCTTTCAACTCGCTGCGCTTGCCGCAGTTGAGAAAAGCGACTGCCTAGTGACCGCACCCACCGGTTCGGGAAAAACCTGGATTGCCGAAAAGGCCATCGCCCGGATCCACGACACCGGCGGAAAATCCTGGTATGCCTGCCCATTGAAGGCCCTCAGCAATGCCAAATATGCAGAATTTTCCGCTATTTTCGGTCAAAAATCGGTGGGCATTCTGACCGGCGACCGCAAAGAAAATCCGGATGCCGACATCATCGTGGGAACCACCGAAATCCTGCGCAACCAGCTTTACGACGCCATGCACCGGGGGCAGTTGCTGGCCACTGATTTTGTGGTGCTGGATGAAGCCCACTTTCTGGGCGATCCGGACCGCGGCGTGGTGTGGGAGGAGATCATGATTTATCTGCCCGACCGCATCCCGCTGCTCTTGCTGTCAGCCACCATCGGCAATGCCGACCAGATTGCCGGCTGGCTGTCTTCGATCCGCTCAGCCCGCTGCACGGTCGTCAGGGAAATGAAACGCCCGGTACCATTGGTCCCCCTTTTTTTGCATCCCACCGGAACGCTGCTGCCGCTGACCGAACCGGCCAAAGCGGTCGGTAAAGAAAAAATATCTAAAAAGGTCAGCGATTACTTGAAGAAAAAGCGTTCGCGGCAGTACCGGCTGCCCGACTATCGGGTGCCGTTTGACGGCGTTTTGCAGGTGCTGCAAAAATACCAACTGCTGCCGGCTATTTTTTTCCTCAAGTCCCGTGCCGACTGTGATCGCGCCCTGGAGCTGTGCCGCGGAAATTCACCGATCGGCCACGACCGCAAGGCTGTTCTAACTGAACGCATCGATGCCTTTGGCCGCCACAGTCCGCACCTTCAAAGGCACCGTCAACGCTGGTTTCTTGAAAACCTTGCCATAGGCTCCCATCATGCCGGTCAGCTGCCGGCCTGGAAACTGATGCTCGAGCAGTTGATGAGCGACGGCCTGCTGAATGCAGTGTTTGCCACCTCCACCGTCGCCGCCGGCGTTAATTTTCCGGCGCGCACCGTGGTCTTTTTGAACTCAGACCGCTTTAACGGTACCCGGTTTCTGCCCCTCGATGCGACCGAATTTCTTCAGATGACCGGCCGGGCCGGCCGCCGCAGCATGGACAACATCGGGTTTGCGCTGCTGTTGCCCAATAAATACATGGATGTCCGCTGGCTTGCCAGATTGTTTCACTCACCCCCCGAGGGTGTTAACAGCCAGATCAAAATTAATTTTTCGATGGTGCTGAACCTGCTGCTCTCACACGATCCCGCTCAAATTAAGGATATGCTCAATCGCTCGTTTGCATCCTATCTGATCGCCAAAGGGGCTTCAAAAAAATCCCGCCGGAATTCTCGCCGCCGGTTATGGGATGATTTTTCAAACCATTTGAACTTTCTGAAAGAAACCGGTTACGTATCTCCTACCGGCGCTTTAACCGCAGACGGCCGCTGGGCCAGCCAGTTGCGGGTGGACCAGCCCCTGCTGATTGCCGAAGGATTTCGGCAGGGCCTCCTGCCGCAAAATGATGCCCATCTTCTGGCGGCCGTCATCGCCGCCTTTGTCAACGAGCGCGAATTCGACCCAAAAATTAAGAAAAATCAGGTGTCTAAAAACCTTCTAGGGGCATTCAACCGGGTGGTCAAAGGGCTGCAGCCATTTGCCCGACAGATGCTCAAATGTGGATTTGACGTTCGTGTCCTGCATTTAAGACCGGTGGTGGCGATTTACGCCTGGGCAAACGCAGAGCCATGGGAAAAAGTTCGTGCCCTGGCTGAAATGGAGGAAGGGGATCTGGTGATGCTCATCCTCAGAACGGCAGATAATCTGCGACACATTCGCAGGCTCAAGCGCGCATTCCCGGGTGCCGCGGCAGCGGCCGATCAGGCAATCGAGCTGATATTGCGCGAGCCGGTGTTGTTCGAGGTCTAAGCTCTGGGTTCAGCGTTCAAAGGTTCTGGGTTGTGAGATGCATTTTGCAGGTTGTGCCTTGCACGTCATTCGTTCCGATTTTCGATCGCCAGCAGCCAGGATCTGACACCTGATGAACACTGAAACCTTTTGTAGAGACCAGCTGCCATCAGCCTTAAACCTTGAACCTCTGAACCCTGAACCTTTGAACCCTATTTTTTAGCGATAATACCCTCAATTTTTTCGGATAGTTGGTTGATGTTGAATGGTTTTTGGATAAATCCATCGCAGCCGCGTTCCAAAATTTTTGCGGCCTGGCCGTTGATGCTGTAACCGCTGGACA
>JAHEIW010000339.1 GCA_024639185.1 Deltaproteobacteria bacterium
TGTGTTTTGCCGGACCACCGGGTGTCGGCAAAACCAGTTTGGGCCAGAGTATTGCACGTGCCATGGGGCGTGAATTTACCCGTATGAGCCTTGGTGGCATACGGGATGAAGCTGAAATTCGAGGGCACCGCAGAACCTATGTGGGTGCCTTGCCTGGACGGATCATTCAGGCAATCAAAAGTGCCGGCACACGCAATCCGGTGTTTATGCTTGATGAAGTTGACAAACTTGGTGCCGACTGGCGCGGTGATCCCAGCAGTGCACTGCTTGAAGTGCTGGACCCTGCTCAAAACGCTGCTTTTAGAGACAACTATCTTAATGTGGATTTTGATTTGAGTGAGGTTATTTTCATAGCCACCGCCAATCAATTGGAAACAATTCCGGCACCTCTACGGGACCGGATGGAGATCATACAGGTTGATGGTTACACCGAATTTGAAAAGCTTCAAATTGCTAAACAGCACCTGATTCCGCGGCAAACTGCAAGCCATGGGCTGGATGACAATGACATCACATTCATGGATGAAGCGGTTCGCAAAATCATCACCCACTACACCCGCGAGTCCGGAGTCCGCCAGCTGGAAAGACTGCTGGGCTCAATTTGCCGCAAATGCGTCGTCAATCTAACAACCCAGGGCTGGTCGCACATCATCGTGACGCCGGAGCTGGTGACCGAATACTTAAAAAAGGAAAGGTTTGAACCTGAAGTTTCTGAAGTGATTGATTTGCCGGGTGTTGCCACTGGCCTGGCTGTGACAGCCACCGGCGGTGACATTTTGTTTGTAGAAGCGACGCAGATGACCGGAAGCGGTAAGCTTAAATTGACCGGGCAACTTGGCGATGTCATGCAGGAAAGCGCTCAGATTGCCTATAGCTATATTCGCGCACAGGCGGATAGGCTATCAATTGAGCCCCAAGATTTTGAACGCTCCGACCTTCATTTGCACGTGCCGGCCGGCGCGACTCCTAAAGACGGCCCTTCAGCGGGCGTTGCGATGGTAATGGCCCTTTGTAGTTTATTTAGTCGTCGCACCGTTCGCAGTGATGTCGGCATGACCGGTGAGGTCACATTGCGCGGTCGGGTGCTTCCGGTGGGCGGAATAAAAATGAAGGTATTGGCCGCTCATCGAGCTGGTCTTAAGACTGTTATTCTGCCCAAACGCAATGCGCGCGATTTAGATGATGTGCCGGATGAAATCCGCAAGGCCATGCAATTCGTTCTGGTTGAACGAATCGATGAGGCAATTGCTAAGGCCCTGTCGGCCGATGATCAATCCTCCGAAACACACGATCGCCGTGCCGGTTCAAATATCGGACCCGTCAATGAAAACGTTATGGCATAATCAACTTGATTGCGTTGCCGTGTTGAGAATCATTCGCAACCGTCCGCAAGCGTTTATGACCATGCATTGTTCTGTTGCACGCTTAAATCCGAGCTAAAGGAAAGGATTTGAATCATGGAAAATAAAAATAGATTCAAAACACTAGCCATAATCGGTGGCATTTGGCTGACACTGATATTTTTCAACAGCCTGGCTTCGAACGTGGCCATTGAAACGATTCCGTACAGTGAATTTCTGAGACTTGCCAGGGATGGAAAGGTTTCAGAGGTTGAGGTAACAGACAATGTTGTTCGGGGTAAAATGTTTACCGAAAACACCACTTCTGAACAGGGTCAACCCTTTCAAACGGTCAGGGTAGACAATGCGATAGCGGATATTCTCGAACCAAACGGCGTTGAGGTTACGGGTAAAGTCCAGACAAACTTTCTTCCAACGCTTCTGTCTTGGATTATTCCGGTGCTGCTGTTTGTCGCAATTTGGTTGTTCATTATGAAGCGTTTTCAAAAGCAGCAGGGCGGTTTTATGACCCTCGGCAAAAACAAGGCAAAAATTTATATGGATGATGATGTCCAGGTGCGATTTGATGACGCCGCCGGCGTTGATGAAGCCAAGCAAGAACTGGTGGAAATTATCGATTTTTTGAAAGAGCCTGAGCGGTTTACACGAATCGGGGGCCAAATTCCACGCGGCATCCTGCTGGTGGGTCCGCCCGGCACAGGCAAAACTTTGCTGGCCAAAGCGGTGGCCGGCCAAAGCGGTGTGCCGTTTTTCAGTCTCAGTGGGTCAGAATTTGTCGAGATGTTCGTTGGTTTAGGAGCTGCACGGGTCAGAGACCTTTTTAAACAGGCCAAAGATAATGCGCCCTGCATTATATTTATCGACGAACTGGATGCGCTGGGTAAAGCGCGCGGCTACGGTACGGTCGGTGGACACGATGAACGCGAGCAAACGCTCAACCAGCTTTTGGTCGAGTTGGACGGCTTCGATCCCAATATGGGTGTCATTCTGATGGCTGCTACCAATCGGCCGGAAATACTTGACCCGGCTTTACTGAGACCGGGCCGCTTTGACCGCCAAATACTGGTTGACCGACCGGACAAAATCGGAAGGGCGGAAATTTTAACGGTGCACCTGAAAAAGGTGACAGCCGCAGACGACCTGGATGCTGATACACTGGCAGGCATGACAGCCGGCATGGTCGGCGCTGATCTTGCGAATCTGGTTAACGAGGCTGCATTGTTGTCGGTCAGGAGAAACAAGTCTAAAGTTGGCATGGCCGAATTTGAAGAAGCGATTGAACGGGTTGTTGCCGGTCTTGAAAAGAAAAACCGCCTGATCAACCCGAAGGAAAAACAAATTGTTGCGTACCACGAATTGGGGCATGCCGTCATTGCGATGTCGCTGCCCGAAACGGATCCCGTTCAAAAAATTTCCATCATACCCCGCGGGATTGCAGCCCTGGGGTATACCATGCAGGTGCCCACTGAAGA
>JAHEIW010000340.1 GCA_024639185.1 Deltaproteobacteria bacterium
GGGAACCCTGAATTTTGAACTCACCGGTTGCAGATCTGAGACGGTTGCGACTTTATATCGCCAGCAGAATGGCAAGGAGAAACTATGATTGAGGGTATTATTTTCATGCTGGGATTGGGCATTGTGTGTGCCGCGATTTTAACAGCAGCATCCCGCATTTTTTATGTATACGAAGATCCGCGGATAGCCCGAGTAGAAGCCACATTTGCCGGCGCTAATTGCGGCGGATGCGGTTACGCCGGATGTTCTGCCGCGGCGGTAGCCGTGGTGGCGGGCGAAGCAGAACCCAGTGTATGTGTTGTCGGCGGTCCAGAATCGGCAGCCAATGCTGCTGCCGTAATGGGAGTGGAAGTCGGGCTGGCAGAGCCACCTAAATCTTATAACACATGCAGCGGCGGCAAACGCGCTGCAGACAAATTTGTCTACCTGGGGATCAATACCTGTCGTGCCCAGGCGGTTTTGTCCGGCGGCCAGCGAGAATGTTCGGTTGGTTGCATCGGTCTGGGCGACTGCATCGATGCCTGTCAGTTCAATGCCCTTAAAATGGGGCCACAGGGGTACCCGGTGGTCATCGAAGAAAATTGTGTTGGTTGCGGCGCCTGCGAGACGGTTTGCCCTAAGTATATCATGAGAGTCAAAACCATGTCTGAGCGCTTGATGCACTTTAATTGCAGCAACGATCGCCTGGCGCCCTGCCGACAGACCTGCCCGGCTGAAATCGACATCCCCCAGTATATCGCCCAGATTCGAGAAGGCGACTACGAAGGCGCTGTCAATACCATCCGCGAACGAAATCCGTTCTTGTTATCCTGCGGCCGCGTATGCCCGCACCCCTGCGAAACGAACTGTCGCCGGGGAATCGAGGATGAACCGGTATCCATCAATCAATTAAAGCGTTTTGTCGCCGATTATGAAATGAATTCCGGAGACCGGCTGCCCATACCCATAGCCCCGGAAACGCGCAAACGCGTTGCGGTGATCGGCGGTGGTCCGGCCGGGCTCACCTGCGCATTTTTTCTAAGACGACTGGGCCACCAGGTCAATATTTTTGAAGCCATGCCCAAAATGGGCGGCATGCTGCGCTATGGAATTCCGGAGTATCGCCTGCCCAAGCAGGTGTTGGATTGGGAAATTGAAAGTATTCTGAACCTGGGGGTCGATTTTCATACCAACGTGAAATTTGGGCATGATTTTGACTTAAGCTCTCTGGTCGCATCCGGATTTGACGCCATTTTTCTGGGCATCGGCGCCTGGAAAGATGCCAGCCTGCGGGTCGAAGGCGAAGATCTCAAAGGCTGCTTTACCGGAATAGATTTTCTGTCCCGGCTGGCCGACGGAGAAAAACTGCCCATCGGCGAGACCGCCGCGATTATCGGAGGCGGCAACACGGCCATCGACTGCACCCGCAATCTCATTCGTTTAGGGGCCAAAAAAGTCTATATTGTATATCGCCGCACGCGCGGCGAGATGCCTGCCAACGAAGTTGAAATCGATGCAGCCGAGCACGAAGGGGTCGAATTTGTATTTCTGGCAGCGCCGGTGAAAGTCATCGGTGATGATGACGGCAATGCAACTCACCTTGAATATCTAAAGATGCAACTCGGGGAGCCCGATGCCAGCGGCAGGCGCCGCCCGGTTCCCATCGAAGGTTCGGAAACCCTGCTGCAAACCGATATGGTCATTACCGCCATCGGTCAATCCCCTGACGTATCATTTACCGAGCGGACTCAAAAACGCCTGGCCGATCTGAATACCACACGCTGGAATACAATCGAGGTGAATCCGGACACCCTGCAATCCAATATTCCGTACCTGTTTGCGGCCGGTGATGCCGCCACCGGCCCGTCCCTGGTGGTATCGGCAATTGGCGGGGGTCGACGGGCTGCGCGCTCGATACACCAGTTTATTAAGGGGCAGGAGGTAACGGCCCAGAAAAAAGAATTAAACAGCGATGTGATCGCTGAAACCCTATTTGATCAGGTCGGCGGGATTGAAAAAAAACCAAGAGCGCCCATGCCGGAGCTGCCGGTCCAGGATCGGATATACTCATTTGTTGAGGTGGATCAGGTACTGACAAGGGATGCTGCCGCGGGTGAAAGCAACCGCTGCCTGTCGTGCTGCCTGACGTGTTATGACCCGGACGCGGCAGCAAGCACCCCGCCGCATCCGAGGGCGAAGCAAGGCGAAGCAGCGTAGCGACAGAAGTCAGATGACAGAAAAATGAGGGCTCTTTTGAGACGTTTTCGGTTTTCAGCATGGTTTTCTGTCCTCTGAACTCTGACCTCTGTCCTCTGCATTTAAAGGCTTGATGAAAGCCACAAACACAATAATAAGTATGGGGTGTCAAATATAATTGAACCGACAGGGAGGTTTTCATGGGTGGTCTGGATTTTTTAAAAAAGGTCGACATCTTCAAGGGATTCACTCAGGACCAGTTAACGGCAGCCGGTAAGGGTGGGCAGGAAAAGAAATACCATTATGAAGAAAAATTGTTTGCCGAAGGTGAAGATGCCGACCGTATCTGGCTGGTCGCCGAAGGACAGGTTCACCTTCGATTTGATTTGCCGGGCCGCCCCTCTTCAGAGCAAAACACCGTTTTTACAATATCCAGTGGGCAGACGCTGGGGTGGTCAAGCTTTGTGCCGCCGTTTAAATACGCACTTTCCGCCTATAATGCCGCAAAAGCCTGTAAAATCCTACAGATCAAAAAGGAACATCTGCTGGAATGTTTTGATAAAGATCCCCGCATGGGCTTGATGTTCATGACGAATGTGGCCACAATCGCCAGCCGGCATTTTGACCAATTGCAGGAATCCGCCACCGTTTCA
>JAHEIW010000341.1 GCA_024639185.1 Deltaproteobacteria bacterium
CGCCGTCTTTTAACAGTTGATTTCGAAAATTGGACTCTTCCAGTTTTTGTCGTTCCTCCGAGGTGGATATGATGCCTTCCAGGTTATAATCCCTGAACAGCAGGTCAACATCCTCCTTGTCCCCCCTATACCTTATGCGGTGCAGATCCATACGGGTATCTCCTTGTCAAGGTTTGATATACCTATAAACGTTTTGAACGCTCCCCCAATTTATTGCCTATGGGTTATATTTTTTTTTAACGGAATGCAATAATTATCATCTACTGGAAATTATGGTTTTTTCTTCGGATACCCGATGCCGCTAAATTATGGCAGAAATAATGGAAGACAAATGCAGTTGCCGGCCAGGAATGATCGAAAGAGGGGATCGTGCTAATTTAATTTCCGCAATTCCCAATCCGCAATCGATTAACCCTGAACTCAACTTATTGATCTTCGATCGAGAACTGCAGCCGGGACGAACCGATTTGGATGATGTCGGAAACCGCCAGGAAAGTTGAGCCTTTAACAGGCTCATCATTGATTTTAGGTCGGGGCCGCCCACCGATGTAATTAAAGCAAAAACCCTCAGGGGTTTTGTTGATGGTAGCTGCGGTTGGATCCATCAGCAGACCTTTGATTACGATGTCGGACGTGGGATCTGTTCCGATGGTCGTAATTTTCCGGGTTAGTTTGACCTGGCCGACGCCGCCGTCTAAATAATCAAGTGTGCCGACCGGCTCCCTGGCCTGGTCATCTGTGGGCGTTTCAGAGGCAGATGGCTCCACATTTCTAACTTTGCCGCGGTTCTGGTTCTGGTCCCAGAATCTGACCACATTGATGCTTTTGGTGGGGTTGCTCTTTATCATCATTTTGCGGTGTTGCGTTGTGTTCATCGCCTGGGTTTCATCAAAATCGTCCACACCATCCGCCGGTGCCTGCTCTTTTAAATCATAATTCAACAGCAGCGAATGCTCACCGATGGTGATGACGTCCTCGTCTTTTAACCACTGCGAGTGGACGAGCTGCTCATTGACAAAAGACCCATTTTTGCTCTGCAGATCGGTGAGCACCAGCCGTTCACCCAGATCGTCTATTTTGGCGTGGTGTCCTGAAACAGCCGGGTCATCGATAACAATATAATTGTCTTGCCGCCGTCCAATGGTCAGGGCAACCCCTTTTTTTAGTTTATACGCTTTAACAAATTTATTTTTCAGGCTCAGTGTTAGCGTCGGCATTATAGGGTCCCTTTTTATCCGCCAAAAGTTTACGGTCATCTTGGATTTGCGGTAACTTCCTTATCATATAAAAATCGGCCAATTTCGTCAAGATCGCGAAAAACGGATAAATTTATATCATTCTGAAATTATTGTAAAATTATTACTATTTTAGATAAAACAGTTGAATTTTTAGCTGCTCTGCAACTATAATGGTCATGTGGACGTGAGATTAAATCACAACATCCTAAACTTAATGAATTGACGGTGATCATTCCAATGAAACAGCCATTTAAAAAATTAGCAGCCGGCTCCGGCAATGCATACCGCGGTTACGCGGTGTGTCTGGTTCTTGTGCTACTGGCCGGATGTGCCACGATGCCGGGCGGTTCGGTAAAGACCTATCCATCAGATTACAGGACCACGGTTCAGGCCAGTAATGCTACTCTGGAAGATTTGAAAATACCGGTAACTGAAACCATTGCAGATGGCCTTAAAACCACCTTCAAAGCCCGGCGTGCGGATGGCACGCCGGTTGTCGTTCGGGTGGTTCGGATCGACCGCGATTCCACACAAGTATCGGTTAGTACCGGCAGCGTGGGATTTGGCAACAGGCGGGTAGCCGCCCAGATCAATGAATTTATTCATGAGCGACTGGATCCGAGTATGTCGTCCCGTGCAAGGCTGGGATTTACAGAAGAAAACCTCGATGACAACACCGATCAGCAGGTGGCTGCAGCCGCAGCTTCTGCTGAAGCCCGCAGTCAGAGCTGGGATCGCAGCCCGGCCAAAGTCGCCGAGATGCTCAATGACTCGATTTTCATCATTTATTTTAACCAGAATTCGAACGAGCTCAGCGCTAAAGCCAAGGGGAAGCTGGATCAGGTTATTGACATTATGCACAACAACCCTGAGTCAAGTGCCACTCTCAACGGTTATACCGATTCCTACGGAGCCAAATCCTATAATGAAATGATCGCCGGGGTGCGCGCCGATATGGTCAAAGCCTATCTGGTGGGCAAAGGCATTTCTTCTGAAAGATTACAGACATTCGGTCATGGGGCCCAGAAATATATCGGCTCCAACAAAACCCGTGAGGGCAGGCGCATGAATCGACGCGTGGAAATTGAGATGACCGGTGTAAAAACAAAGTGATTTCCCGCTGACACCCGCATAACGTGCCATACTTACCCCCTGAATTTTATTTAATATTCAATGGTTAAGAGAATCGGCGCCCACCGATCGGTGTCCAATAAGTTCAAAATCGGTCAATTTTTGGATGCCCTTTAATCTTGTTACCGAGCCAGCCGGGCTCGGGTGTGCCCATCATCTGGTATATCCGCAGCGGCGCTAACCGGGGGCTATGGGCTGTCGCACCTTGCACGCAGCGTGAGAATGCCAAACCGTTTATTTTTTTAACCTGTCTATTTTTAAGAAAGGGGTTGATTTTGGTATCGGGGGGCGATATAATATATACTGTCAATAAAGTACCGCCGGCAATTAGCGGGACAGTTTCGTTCTGAAGGAAGTTTTTCTGTTTTAGCATCCTCCAGTTAGAGACGTTGATAATTTGAAGAAAGGAGGATGTTATCATGGCCAACGGAACAGTTAAGTGGTTTAATGA
>JAHEIW010000121.1 GCA_024639185.1 Deltaproteobacteria bacterium
CAATACATCTGGTGGCACCTGGATAAATCCCTCAATACCGATATGATCGAAGCCAGTGCCCTGGTTTCGGCCCTGTATTGCGCCAAAAATGGGGTAACTTTTGTCATCGATCATCATGCATCACCGTTTGCCATCGACGATTCGCTGGAAACGATCGCCAGGGCTTTTGATCGTGTCGGTATCTCTCATTTGCTGTGTTATGAAATATCCGACCGGGATGGGGATGACCCCAGGGAAAAAGGCCTGCAGGAAACCGACTCTTTTTTAAGCTCCGGCCGCCAGGGCCATGTCGGCCTGCATGCTTCCTTTACCGTTGGTGATGATTTGCTTAAACGGGCCATCGATCTGGCTCACAGGCATAACACCGGCCTGCATGTGCACGTCGCCGAGGATGCGATCGATCAAGAATCCTGCCTGAAGCACCACAACAAACGGGTGTTAGAACGCTATGCGGATGCCGGCGCGCTGAAGCTGTCAAAATCGATTTTTTCACACTGCATTCACTTGAATGAACACGAAAAACAGCTGCTGCGCGAATCCGATATTTACGTCGTCCAAAACACCGAGAGCAACTTGAATAACAATGTCGGTGTGACCAGTTACCAGGAGCTGGGTGAAAATATTATTCTCGGAACCGATGGAATGCACAGCGATATGCTGCGAAGCGCCAAGGCCGCCTTTTTGAGCGGTCAGGCAGCCGAAGGCCTGGGTATGGATACGGTTTACAGCCGCTTCCGCAAAGTGCACGATTATATCCGGGACAATGGATTTAGCGGCGACGGCGAGAATAATCTGGTCATTTTAGATTATGATTCCCCGACGGATATCAATGCCGATAATTTTTTAGGGCACTTTGTTTATGGCATCGATGCCCGCCATGTGGATAGTGTTATCGCTGGCGGCAGGCTGATCGTTGAAAACAGAAAGCTGCTGACAGCTGATGAAGATGAGATTTTGACATTCTCACGGGAGATGGGCCGTCAGCTGTGGCAGAAAATGCATACGTAAAGTTAAAAGTACCTAAAATGCCTAAAATGATCTAAAGTGACTAAAGCCCGCCCTGGCGCCTTGGGTTTAATTTTGATTTCAAAGCAATTGTTGCCTTTGGTAGATTAGAGCTTGTAAGATTTGATATCCAGTTCTGGGCCAGGGTTATGGAATTCTGTCATTAAAAAAAAGATTGAGCAAAGCGAAACCGCAATTTTAGGCACTTTAGGCATTTTAGCTCACTTTAGTCACTTTTCAAAACCCGGAGGATTCCAACGAATGGATAAAGCCGAAATACTAAAAAGCATTGAATCCCTGGCGCAAAAAAATGTCAACGGGATGTATCTGAACGATTTTCTGCTGACCTGGGATAAATCTGAAGATGAAATTGCCGCCACGCTGCAGACAGCGGAAATATTGCGCGCCCTGCGCCAGAACAATGTATCCAGCCGTGTATTTGAAACCGGGTTGGCCATTTCCATATTCAGAGACCAATCCACCCGTACCCGCTTTAGCTTTGCCAGTGCCTGCAATTTGCTCGGATTGGCCATCCAGGAGCTTGATGAGGAAAAATCACAGGTCGCCCACGGTGAAACCGTGCGGGAAACGGCGAATATGATTTCGTTTCTGACGGAAGTCATTGGTATCCGTGACGACATTTATATTGGAGAAGGCCACACCCATATGCAAGAAGTGGCCCGGGCGGTCAGTCAGGGCCATCAGGAGGGCGTGTTGCCCCAGCGGCCAACGCTGGTCAATCTGCAATGCGATATTGATCATCCCACCCAGACAATGTCAGACGCCCTACATCTGATAAATGTTTTTGGTGGCATCGAAAAGCTCAAGGGTAAAAAAATCGCCATGGCCTGGGCATACTCACCGTCGTACGGCAAGCCGCTGTCGGTTCCCCAGGGCATTATCGGTCTGATGACCCGCTACGGGATGGATGTTGTGCTGGCCCACCCCGATGGATACAGCCTGATGCCGGAGGTATTGGAAATTGCGCAAAAAAACAGTGGGCAATCCGGTGGTTCTTTCAGTCAGGTAACACGCATGGCGGAAGCATTCGAAGATGCCGATATCGTTTATCCCAAAAGCTGGGCGCCGTTCAGCGTCATGCAAGAACGCACCCGCTTGCTGCAGGATGGCGATCGTAAGGGACTCCAGGCGCTCGAAAAGCGCTGTTTGGAGATCAACAAGAACCATATTGATTGGGAATGCACTGAAATGCTGATGAAAAGCACCCGACAAGGCCAGGCCCTGTATATGCACTGTTTGCCGGCTGACATCAGCGGCGTCAGTTGCCAGAGCGGTGAAGTTGAGGCGTCTGTCTTCGAGCGTTACCGGATACCGCAGTACAACCAGGCCGGGTATAAACCGTATATCATTGCGGCAATGATTTTTTTGAGTAAGTTTGAGAAACCGGCGGAGAAGTTAAGCGAGTTGCTTCATAATACCAAGCCGAGGGTTCATAAGTGACTAAAGTGATCTAAAATGCCTAAAGTGCCTAAAGTTATGGTCTCGCTTCGCTCCATCTTTTAAAAAGTTAGAATTCCTTAACTTTAGTCACTTTAGTTGACTTCCAACTTTAGCCACTTTAATTAGTGGAGAAATACCATGAGTGACCGATTTACCTGTTGCCCGATTGATCGTTTGCTGCAATGGATTCTAAAAGAGGAAAAGCAGGGCCAGATCTTCGGGATTCGCAAAGCGTTATTCTTTATGCCACAGCCTGATGATGTTTACAAAATACAGCGCTATGGTCAGACACTGGAGACACCCATCGGGGTGGCCGCGGGCCCCCACACCCAGCTTTCTCAGAATATCATCAGCGCCTGGCTGACCGGGGCCCGTTATATGGAGCTCAAAACGATCCAGACGCTGGATGAGCTGGAAGTGACCAAGCCCTGCATCGACATGACCGATGAGGGCTATAATTGCGAATGGTCCCAGGAGCTGAAGCTGGAGCAGTCGTTTAACGAATATTTGAATGCCTGGATTATCCTGCACATTCTTAAAGACAGATTTGGCTGGGGCGAACCCGACGCAGCCGGGTTTATTTTTAATATGAGCGTTGGCTATAATATGGAGGGAATTCTCAATTCCAATGTTCAGCAGTTCCTGGATAAGATGGCGGACTGCGGCGCCGAAAAAAGCGCTAAGCTTGACCGGCTGGCCGAATTTTATCCCCGGGTGCGGGATTTAGACATACCTGACAGACTGACCGACAACATCACCATTTCCACCATGCATGGTTGCCCGCCGGATGAGGTCGAAAAGATCGGCCGCTATTTTGTCGAAGAGCGCCAATTGCACACGACTATCAAATTGAATCCGACGCTTCTGGGGCCCCAAAAGCTGCGCCACATCCTGAATGATGAATTGGGGTTTGAGGTGGAAGTGCCGGACCTGGCTTTTGAGCACGATTTGAAATATGAGGCCGGGGTGGCCCTGATCAAGTCGTTGCGCGCCAGCGCCGGAAAAGTCGGTGTTGAATTTAATCTGAAACTGACCAATACCCTCGAGACCGCCAACCATCATCAGAACCTGCCGGAAAACGAGCAAATGGTTTACATGAGCGGCCGGGCCCTGCATCCGATCAGCATCCATCTGGCCGAGCGTCTGCAGGCTGAATTCAACGGTCGGCTGGATATCAGCTTTTCAGCTGGCACCGATTGCTTTAATGTTGCCGATGTCCTGGCCTGCGGTTTACGGCCGGTGACGGTGTGTTCTGATATTCTAAAGCCCGGTGGTTACGGGCGCCTGAGCCAGTATCTTGAAGAAATTTCAACCCATTTTGCAGAAGCCGGCGTCAACTCCGTCGATTCGTATATTGATAGCCGGGCGCAAGCAGGAGATCTATCCCAGGCGGTTTTGCTAAACCTGAAGACCTATGCGGCGACTGTGGTCGCCGATCAGACCTATCAAAAAGCAAATTTCCCCTATGAGAATATCAAGACCCCGCGAGAGCTGACCGCTTTTGATTGTGTCAAAGCGCCGTGTGTGGCCACCTGCCCGGCCAGCCAGGATATTCCCGGCTACATGTACTATACGGCGATGGGCAATTACCAGAAAGCGCTGGATGTCATTTTGGAAACCAACCCCTTTCCCAACATGCAGGGAATGGTGTGTGATCATCTGTGCCAGTACAAATGCACCCGCATGAATTATGACCACTCACTATTAATCCGCGAGATCAAACGCTTTGTGGCCCAACAGCAGGATCGCGTCGCCTCCCGTCAACCGGCCGCGCCCAATGGACTTAAAGTGGCCATCATCGGTGCCGGCCCATCCGGATTGGCCTGCAGCTATTTTCTGGCTCTAGACGGATTTGAAGTCGATATTTACGAAACCAAAGATAAACCCGGTGGGATGGCCGCCGACGGAATTCCCAGCTTTCGCCTGGATGACGCCAGCCTGAAAAAAGATATCGAAGGCATAATTGCCCTGGGGGTTAACATCCATTACGGCGCGGCTATCAATTCGAAACGCTTTGAGCAGCTCAGAAACACCTATCAGTACGTGTATATAGCGGTGGGTGCGCAAAGCGGGCTGAATCTGGGCATTCCCGGTGAAGATGCACCGGGAGTATATGATCAGATCAGCTTTTTAAAAGCCGTCAACCGCAATCAGGCACCGAAGCTGGGCAAAAATGTGGTCGTTATCGGCGGCGGCAATTCGGCCATGGATGCGGCACGCACCGCCAATCGATTGGTGGGCCCGGACGGCCATGTGAGTGTCGTTTACCGACGCACGCGGGAAGAAATGCCGGCGGATCTGGAAGAGATTGAAGCCACCATGGCTGAAGGCGTCAAATTGATTGAGCTGACAGCGCCGGAATGCCTTCTGGTGGAAGATGGGCACGTGAAATCCAACGTGTGTTTCAAGATGGAGCTGGGCGAGACCGATGCCAGCGGCCGGCCAAGACCGATTAAAATCGAGGGGACTGAATTTGGAATCCAGGTGGACAGCGTGATTTCCGCCATCGGCCAGCGGGTCGAACTGGATTTTTTCCCGGAAGACGATTTGCGTCCTGATCCGGAGACACTTGAAATCCAGCTGCCCAATGTCTTTGCCGGCGGTGATGCCGTGCGCGGGGCTTCCACACTGATCAAAGCCATCGGTGATGGCAAGCGCGTGGCTGAAACCATCGGGCGAAGGGCCACCGTCGAGTTTGACCTGCCAACCGGCCGCAGCGACCGTAAACCCGATCTGGACAGTCTGCAAGTCGCCCAGGCCCGGCGCATATTTGGGCCCCAGGTGCCGGAGACCGCCGCCGACCAGCGGCATGATTTTGACCTGGTAATCCAAATGCTGGACGAATCTGCCGCACAGCAGGAGGCCCGGCGCTGCTTGCAGTGTGATCTGTTATGTAATATTTGTACGACTGTTTGTCCGAATCGGGCCAATATCGCATACCCATTGGATCCAGTTGAATTTCAGGTCCAACAGGCCGTGCGTGCCGGCAGCGATACCCTTACCGAGGATCTGAAAACGATTCGCATCACACAGTCATTTCAGATCATTAACATCGGTGACTTCTGTAACGAGTGCGGCAACTGCACCACTTTTTGTCCGACCAGCGGTGCTCCGTATCGGGTTAAACCCAAGTTTTATTTGACCGCCGAGAGCTTTGAAAATGAAAAAAGCGGCTATAGGTTTACCGACGGCGCCTTGAAAGCCAGAGTCGATGGGCGACTGGAAAGCCTAACGCGAAATGCAGAACATCTGATATATGAAACGTCGGATATCAGAGCGCAGCTGGATTTAAAAACCTTTAACGTTGAAGAAGCGACGCTGCTTTCCAATGCTGACGGCCCAATCGATCTGCGCCATGCCGCTCAGATGGCCATTTTGTATACGGCCCTGAAAGATTTGCCGATATTTGCGTAATGGAAATATTAACGAATGGATTCTTATCTTATTTTTTTATATGACAGGATTAACAGGATTTACTTGATTATTTTATGTTCATCACTTTCCAGAAGAAAGTGATGAAAGAAAAAAATTCGATTGATCCTGTAAATCCTGTCAGAAAATATATATTCAAAAAATAGGATCCTATCTGATGAAACGCTTTGCGGAGCTGACGCTGTAACCGATGAGCTCTATTTTACTGAAAAATTGTTTATACATCTTTGTGTCTGCCGATGAGGAAGCCAGGCGCGGTGAAGATATTTTAATCCGGGACAATCGCATTGCCAAAATTGACGCTGCGATTTCAGATTCGGCCGATCGGGTGATCGATTGCGCGACCGGTGTGGTCATACCGGGCTTTGTGAATACCCATCACCACTTCTATCAGACCCTGACGCGCAACCTGCCGGCGGTTCAAAACGCCGAACTGTTTGACTGGCTGGTCTACCTGTATGAGATCTGGAAATATCTGGACGAAGAAGCCGTATATTACGCCTCCCTGCTGGCTATGGGGGAGTTGCTAAAGACCGGGTGTACCTGCTCGGCGGATCATCACTATGTTTACCCGCAAAATGTCAGTGGTGATCTGATTGGTATTCAATTTGATGCCGCCGCAAACCTGGGCATGCGGTTTTCACCCACCCGGGGCTCCATGTCTCTGAGTAAAAAGGACGGGGGGCTGCCCCCCGACAGTGTTGTACAGACCGAAGATCAGATTCTTGAAGACAGCGATCGCGTCATCCAGCAATATCACGATGAAAGTGAGCTGGCGATGCGCAAAATCATCCTGGCGCCCTGCAGCCCGTTTTCAGTTACCGAAAAGTTGATGGAAGAGACGGTCAAACTCGGACGCCAGTACAACATCCGACTGCATACGCATCTGGCTGAAACCCGGGACGAAAACGAATTCTGTTTCGAAACCTATGGGTGCAAACCATTGCAATTGATGGAGCGCTGCGGGTTTATCGGCGATGACGTATCTTATGCCCATGGCATCCATTTTAATGATCAGGAGCTGCAACGACTGGCGGACACCGGCACCCACATTGCGCATTGTCCGACCTCCAACATGCGATTGGGATCCGGAATTTGCCGGGTCAAAGAGATGCTGCCCCTCGGCATCAACGTAGGGCTGGCGGTGGATGGCAGTGCCTCCAATGATTCGTCCGATATGCTGGGCGAGCTGCGCAATGCATTGCTGTTGCAGCGGGTTCATTACGGGGCCGCAGCCCTGTCCCCATTGGATGTGATGAAGATGGGTACTGAAAATGGCGCCCGTTTGCTGGGCTTTGAGAAGGTTGGTAAAACCAAGGAAGGCTGGGGCGCCGATCTGGCTATATTCAATGTCGGGAAGCTGGAATACAGCGGGTCGCTTGCCGATCCTCTGGCTGCCATTATTTTTTCCGGTTATAATCATGGCACCGAATACACCATCGTCAATGGCCACATTGTTGTGGAGCAGGGGCGCTTAACCGGATTTGATGAAACGGAAATAATGAACAAATGCAACGCCATCTCAGCGAAAATGCTTAACGCTTAGGATTTTATTTGCCACAAAGACCCAAAGCCACGAAGAACAACTTAAAGTAACTTTTTTTATGCCCTTTGTGCGCTTGGTGACTTTGTGGTTATAATTTCTATCCCAGTTTAGCCGGGTTAGGAGATGCCATGCCAAATTCGAATAACACCGTCGATCCCGCCCTTGAGATTGTTTACGGGTTGAATGACAAACCGCCACTGGGTGAAACGCTGTTTGCGGCCCTGCAGCATCTGTTGGCCATCATTGTCGGCATTATGACACCGCCGCTGATCATCGCTAACGTGCTGGGATTCTCCTCGGAAATGAAGGCCTATCTGATTAGCATGGCGCTTTTTGTGTCCGGCATTGCAACTTTTATTCAGGTTAAGAGAATCGGACCGGTTGGATCGGGGCTGCTGAGCATACAGGGGACCAGCTTTGCATTTTTGGGGGCCATTATTTTCTTAAACCGCAGCCAGAACAAATTTGTTCGCATGAGCGCCATTGTTATCGGGCTGGCGCTGGGCTATGCTGTGGCTGTTATGCTGGGCAAGGTTAATTTCGCAAGGCTGGGCGACATGAGCTGGCTGGCCGTGCCCCATCCGTTTAAATACGGATTTTTCGATTTTTCATGGACCGCCTTCATCCCGATTGCGCTGCTATACCTGATTACAACTGTTGAATCCATCGGTGACTTAACCGCCACCTCGATGGTTTCCAAACAGCCTATTAGCGGGGATCGGTATATTAAAACCATATCCGGCGGGATCCTGGGCGATGGGGTCAACTCGGCCCTGGCGGCCCTTTTTAACTCTTTTCCAAACACCACCTTCAGTCAGAACAACGGTGTTATTCAGCTTACCGGCGTTGCCAGCCGCAAGGTCGGTTTTTTTATCGCTCTTCTGCTGGTTATTGTCGGCATGTTTCCGGTGGCGGGCGGTATATTCAGCATTATCCCCAATTCCGTGCTGGGCGGTGCCACCATTATTATGTTCGGCACGGTTGCAGCGGCCGGTATTAAAATTATTGCTTCGAGTGTCATCAACCGCCGCGGCATGTTGATTATGGCCATATCACTGGGTCTGGGTCTGGGGGTTGTTTTTGTTCCCCAGATATTGGGCAAGTTTCCCGATATGATCTAAAAAATATTTGGTTCGGCCATCACCACCGGCGGCCTGACCGCCATTTTTTTGAACATCGTTTTACCGCGCGGTGGCGTGATGGATGAGCGCGTAAAAGACGAATCTGAACCCGCGAGTGTGTAAGGAAAAGAAATTCAATATTCAATATTCACTAATCAATAAGGAGTCATTTAAAATGGCAATCGGCAAATCTGTCAAACGGGTCGACGCAGTGGCCAAAGTTACCGGCCGGGCGCGCTATACCGATGACTTTTATATGCCCGGAATGCTCGTGGCCAAATATCTGCGCAGCACCATCGCGCACGGCCGCGTGAAAAAGATAGATACCCGCAAAGCCAGGCAATACCCTGGTGTTGAAGCGGTTTTTACCTATGAAGATGTACCCAAAACCAACTTTGCCACCGCCGGCCATCCCTACTCACTGGATCCGGATCACAAGGATGTGGCAGACCGCTTGCTGCTCACCCGGCATGTCCGCTACTGGGGTGATGAAATTGCCATTGTGGTGGCTGAAAACAACATCATTTTGCAGGAGGCTTTGCAGCTCATCGAGGTGGAATACGAAACTTACGAGCCGCTGGTAAGCCCGCGGGCTTCTCTGGCAAAAGGCGCACGTGAAATTCATGCCGGCTCGAACAATGTCATCGGTCAGTCTCAATATACCGTCGGCGGAAAAATCGATGATGCCCTTGCCAGTGCCGATACTTCACTCGAAAACGAATATCGCACCCAGATGTGTCAACACTGTCATATCGAAAATCACATTGCCTATGCGTATATGGATGATCTTGAACATATCGTTGTGGTTTCATCGACGCAGATTCCCCACATAGCCAGAAGAATTGTCGGCGAAGCACTGGACATACCGTGGGGTCGGATCCGAATCGTCAAACCGTATATTGGTGGCGGATTTGGTGCCAAACAGGATGTCATCCTCGAACCCATGGTGGCTTTTTTAACGCTGCAACTGGGCGGGCGACCGATCAAAATCGATCTGTCCCGGGAAGAATGTATGATCGGAACCCGCACCCGTCACCCGTTTGATGTCAAGATGCGTGCCGGGGTCAATAAAGACGGGACCCTGGTGGCGCTGGATATGGACGCTGTGGCCAATACCGGGGCCTATGCCTCTCACGGGCATTCGGTGGCCGGTGCCGCCGGCGCGAAATCGCGCTCGCTTTATCCGCGGGCGGCCATGCACTACCGCGCCCGAACCGTTTATACGAACACCCCGACCGCCGGCGCCATGCGGGCTTACGGGGCACCACAGGTGATATTTGCAGTCGAGTGCATCATTGAAGAGGTGGCTCGTAAAATCGGCATGGATCCAGTAGAATTCCGTATCAAAAATGTGGCCCGTCAGGGCGATGCCGATCCACTCAGCGGTGAGCGCTTTGAAAGCTGCGGTTTAATTGAATGCATCCAACAGGGCAAGCACCTGATTGGCTGGGACAAAAAGCGGGCAGCCTGGCCCATGAAACAGTCCGGCCCGCTGCGCCGCGGATTGGGTGTGGCCTGTTTTAGCTATGCCTCCGGAACGTATCCGGCCTGCCTGGAAATTGCCGGTGCGCGCATCATTCTTAACCAGGATGCTTCCCTGCATATTCAGGTGGGCGCCACCGAAATCGGCCAGGGCCTGGATACGATAGTGGCGCAGATGGCGGCCGAAACCGTTGGGGTTGCCTATGCGGATGTGCATGTGGTTTCCACCCAGGATACGGATGTGGCACCTTTTGATACCGGTGCTTATGCCTCGCGCCAGGCCTATGTGGCCAGTAATGCCGTATTTCGGGCGGCCCGTGAGCTGAAAGCCAAGATTCTCGAACACGCCGGCCGTGTAACCGGTAAACTGGGCGGAGAGCTCGACATTTTAAACGGCGATATTGTGGATCGCAAAGATCCAGCGCGTAAAGT
>JAHEIW010000342.1 GCA_024639185.1 Deltaproteobacteria bacterium
AACCTGGCCGCCGGTCACCCATAAAATAGATCCGGATATCGACGAAGCCCGCCATGCTATTATCGAGGATTTGTTGTTCTCACAAACGCTTGCCAAAGTCGGCTTTGTCAAAGGGGTGGGACGTGCAACGCCTTACAGACCGAGGCAGAACCTGACCGGCGATCCATACTTCACCGATGGATTACGCCTAGTGCTGATTCTCGATAAAGGTCCCATTTCCATGAATCAGATCGAAGGACTCGACTGGGAGCATCCCCAGACGTTTCAAATATCAGACTAATGCGTAAATACAAACTTATATCAGGCGCAAAGGTGTTTGGCTTGCAAGATAATGGCAAGCGACTGAGCCCCTACAAAAGGTTCCGATGAAAAAAAATATAATCATTTCCGTAATTATTTTTTTTGTCACTGGATTAATGTTTAATGCCGCTCCGGCGATGCTTCAGGCTGAAACCGCATTTGTCACCATTGGATCCGGCGATTTCACCGGCGTCTATTTTCCAGTCGGATTGACAATTGCAAAAATGATCAACAAAAAGCGCAGCCACTCCGGAATCCGGGCGACAGTCGAATCCACCCGCGGATCGGTTTTCAACCTCAAAGCGATCGTGGCCGGCTACCTGGAATTCGGCTTGGCACAATCCGACATACAATATCAGGCCGTCAATGGACTGACCGAATGGGCGAAAAAAGGCCCCCAAAAAGAACTGCGTGCCGTATTCAGTACTCACCATGAATCGGTGTGCCTGGTGGCCGCAGTTGATGCCGACATAAATACCATATCAGATCTTAAAGGGAAAAGGGTCAATATCGGTAACCCAGGCTCCGGTCAATACCAGAATGCCATTGATGCGCTGCAAGCTGTGGGCATCAGCCCGAAAAATGATATCGATGCAGAAAAAGTAAAAGCCTCCGAGGCACCGGTTCTGCTCCAGGAAAAACGCATTGACGCGTTTTTCTCCACAGTGGGGCATCCGAGCGAGACCCTCCAGAATGCAACTGCCGGCGAGCGCAAGGTCCGTTTTATCCCGATTTCCGGCCCCGGCATCGACCAAATGGTCGCTGATAAAAACTATTACACCCAAACAACAGTTCCGGTCGCACAATTCTATCCGGATGCGCAAAATGCTGTCGACGTGAAAACTTTTGGTGTTATCGCTACCCTTTGTACCTCGTCCAATATTTCAGATCATGTTGTTTACACCATCACCAAACAGGTATTTGAAAATTTCGCAGAATTTAAAAGCCAGCATCCAGCCCTTGGAGATTTAACAAAGGAAGACATGCTCAAAGGGCTTACCGCTCCTGTGCACCCTGGCGCAACAAAATATTTTAAGGAAGTCGGACTTATGCAATAGGCGGATTGCCTGTGGGACATGGCCGGCGGTTACGCGTCAAAGAATTTATGCAAACAGATGACCTGGAGAGATAAAATGGCATATCAACCGTTGAAGACAATGTTACTTTCAAGCATATTTGTGCTGGCATTGGGTTGTTGGGGAATTGCCGGCACAGCCATGGCGGAAGGCCCCTCTTTTGACTGTAGCAAAGCGTCCGGCAGTATCGAGGAATTGATCTGCAAAGATAAAGAACTCTCCTCTCTGGACCACAAGCTTGCCAGGGTATATGCAGAAGCTTTAAAAACAGCAACCAGCGAACATCCGCCAGTGCTTAAAGCGGAGCAGCGCGGTTGGATTAAAGGCCGTAACGAATGCTGGAAAAGCAATGACCCTCGTTATTGCACTGAGAGCGCCTATCGGTTGCGTATTGCCGGACTGCAGGCGCGTTATCGTTTGGTGCCGGCAAATGACCCTTTTCGGTATTTTTGCAATGACGACCCGCGAGATGAGGTGATTGTCACCTTCTTCCAAACCAACCCGCCGACACTTGTCGCAGAGCGCGGTGACCAGGTGTCGCTGATGTACCTGCAACAGTCCGGCAGCGGCTCGAAATACCAGGGACGAAACGAATCGTTTTGGGAACATCAGGGTGAGGTGATGATCGCCTGGGGATACGGCAGCCCAGAGATGAGTTGCTCAAAGCGACCGTCAGCGGCGCGGCTCGCTTCAAATGTCGGGGCAGTCGATCCTCCTTTACCCTTGGCAGATTTGCCCGTCGTGGACATGGAACGCGTCGACCCGACAGAATATAAGGCAGCTTCTGGTCTTGCTGCGGGCGGAAACGCTCCGATTGATATCGTACTGAAGATCGTGGGACCTTTTGAGGGCTCGTCGCAGCATATCATTCAAAAAAACGAGCGCAACGAAGCGCCTTCAGTATCCCACATAACGGTCTTGAGGGACGGGCTCGTAGACGATTCGGTCAGGGGTGTAAGGTGGGACATTGTCCTGGAAAAAACGGCGGAGAATGTCTGGAGAATTAGGAAAGTGCGGCGGTCCTGGCGTTGTTGGCGTGGAGAGAAAACAAATATGTTTACGTCGAAATTATGCCCCTAACAGTGTCAATCCATCAATTGAACATGATGGCCGACATGCGCCGGTTTGCGCTGACGGGCCGGCGCCTTACCAGCGGTTGATGGACAATAGAATCGACATCCAAAAATCCGGTGAAATAGTTTCGAGGACGGCATGTCGGGCCGCCAAGAGGAGGAGAAATGAACACCATTCGATTATATCTGGCCGCAGCCTTAGTGCTGCTTTGCGTTGCAGTAGCAACGGCACATGCCGGGGGCGATCAGTTTGCAAGCAAGTCCGCTGCCGCAGACGTGCCTGCAGCCCCTGAAGATGGAGGACCGCGTAACTGGCAAGTCACCGAGGTTTCCGGCGCACTAAATTTGCGGGAGCAGCCAACCAC
>JAHEIW010000122.1 GCA_024639185.1 Deltaproteobacteria bacterium
GCATCATTGTAGACCTGTCCGAAAAGACGAACACCATGGGCGTAAGGAATAAATTCTTCCCAGTATATGCTGGTCCATTTTTGATTGATTTCCCAGCGCCGGTTGATTTCTGCAGTCAGGTCTTGATCGCATAGGCCTGTCAATTCCTGGAGGGCTAATTCGTCGGCGGCGGTTATCATGGCCGGTATCAACTCATGTTCAATTTTTTTCCGCAGTTGCTTTAAATTCTCAAAGCTGCGGTGTAAGCTAAGATACCAGCTGCGGTTGTCATCATTTTTTTGAGGTGCCAGAGTGGTGATGGGGCGTGATTGAAGCACGACCAGATCGCTTTTGCGAAAGGTCCATTCAACATCTTGCGGGGTTTTGAAATACCGTTCGGCCTCGAGTGCCAGATCAAAAACCTGATAGGTTTCCTTGGTATTCAAAGGTGGCTGGCTTGCCAGGTTCTGCGGTAAGGTGTCCAAACGAACACCTGATTCGGCAGCAATCATCCAGTGTTTGCGCTCGGCAGGGGTGTGGGAGATGATCGTCTTTTTCTGGCGGTCGATTATCCAGCGATCGGGCTCAACTGTACCGTCCACCAGTCCCTGATTTAAGCCGTACACGGATTCGATAACGCCCTGGGAAGTATCGTTGGGATTTTTCGTAAAGGCAACGCCTGATTTATCACCAACGATAATTTCCTGGATGACAACCGCCATCGCACTTTTTTCGATATGCAGTCCAATTTCCTGGCGATACAGCAGCGCCGCGTCGGACCACAACGACGCCCAGACCTTGGCAATGTGTTCCAAAATCGCATCGGTGCCCTGTATGTTGACATAGGATTCGTGCAGGCCCGCAAATGAGGACGCCGCATCATCTTCCTCGGGCGCCGAAGAGCGGACGACAACGGCATTGTCTTTAAAGGCAGCGTGAATGGCCTGCTTCAGGGGGGTTTGTATTTCCGTGGGAATCGGTTTGCGCAGAAACATATTGCGAATGCGGGTGGCGCAGTCCCATATTTCTTCCCAGCGCATGTCCTTGAATGCTTTGCGGTTGAGCTCGAGCAGAATGCGCTCGCGCAAACCGGTCCGTAAAACATATTCCTGGTAGGCTTCACGGGTCACATACAGTGTTTTGGGAACAGCAAAACCGCCCCTGGCGAGCAGTGCCAGCGCATGGCCTTTTCCGCCAACCCGGTTACCATCACGTTTGCGGATATCCTCAGTCGATATGATCCAGCTCATCGGTCAATATGAAACTCCATCACGTTTTGAAAGTTCCGTACCATGTAGTAGGAACGAGCAGTCACCCTGATCAAGGCACAGGATGGTGATCGGGCAAAATCCTCCAGATAGGGGTGCTTGGAGAGGTACAGATCCAGTACGGCCTTTCGATCAGCATCTTTGATTTCCCCGGCGTTTCCAGTTACCGTTATGGCAATCGCATCATGAAAGTCGGACTCTTCATTTATGCTGCTGTTAACCATCACGGCCACGCGCGAATCTGATGTCAAATTTGAAAATTTACGGGTGGTTTTGGCAGTCACAAAGAAAATATGCCGCAGATCATCAGTCGCTGCAAATGCCACCAGACTGGCATAAGGCTGACCGCCGGTCTGGGTGGCGACAACGGCCAGTTTTTGGGACTCAAAAAGATTCCGCAGACGCTTTTGAATCTCTGCAGACGTTTCCATGGGCAGCCTCTATGATTTTGAATTGAGCAAACGTAAAAGGAATTTATTTTCCAGCTCCAACCAGCGGAAGCTCTTTATCCAGCTTAAAAAACACCAGAAATTTGGCTTCTTCTTTGCTGTCTGGATACTGCCGGCGGCGCAAGGAATGCAACAGCTCCGTATTCTGTTCTTCATTCACCTTGGTCATGAACAGCCGTTTGCCCTTATAACCGGGACCCTCTTCCATGAAGAGAAAAGCGGCGTGGGGATTGGACTGAAGATTGTGGTGCGTGAGACGATCGCGCATGATAACCGCCAGGGTGCCGTCTTCCATAAAGTGCGGTCGCGCATATATCGCCGCATCGACTTTGCCGTCGCCATCCGCCGTGGCCAGCACGCCCACCCCTTTAGTATTTTCAAAATAATCCTTAAGTTCCATTATGGCCTCCTCTAACAAATAATTATTGCCTGTATACAATTGGAATATCTTCTGATAATTCAGAAGTCCTGTTAAGAAAAATGAATATATGAAACTATAATACATCACAGGGAAAAGAAAAGGCACACAGACCAAACCCAAATGAAGATCTTACAAAATTTATGGCAGGTGGGCGGCAGTGGTTTTACGGCTGCGGAGGATGCTGCAATTTACCTGATCCGATTTGGACAGCAGGCCGCCTTAATCGATGCCGGTTGCGGGCATGCGCATCAACAGCTGGTAGCAAATATTAGCGCGGTTTTAGCGGACAAGATCGCGATCCCGTATCTGTTTCTGACCCATTGTCATTATGATCATGTGGGCGGAGCGGCGGCGTTAAAAGACCAATACGGTTGTAAAATTGTGGCGCACGAGCTGGATGCCGAATACCTTGAAGCTGCAGATGATGTTGTGACGGCAGCTTCCTGGTACGGTGCACGCATGACCCCCTTGATGATTGATCAAAAGATGAAAGGGCCCAAGTCGGTATTTAAATTGGGGAATTGGGAAGTTTTGGCCTACCATTGTCCGGGCCATTCACCCGGTTCACTCGTGTATCTCGTCACACTTGGCAATAAAAAAGTCTTATTCGGGCAGGATGTGCATGGCCCCCTGGATTCATCCTTTTTGTCCAATCGCCAGGATTATATCAATAGCTTAAAATTTATGATGTCGTTAAAACCGGATATTCTTTGCGAAGGGCACTTCGGTGTTTTTGAGGGAAAGAAGAAGATCGAAAATTTTATCCGCTCTTTCCTTAGTTAAGTGTGCAAGCCGCTACAAACACGAAGACAAAGGCTTACGGCCGATTCGTCAGATACACCCCGGTGGTTACCAGTAATGCGCCGACCAGCAAAGAAAAGGTTAGCGGTTCATCCAGAAAAAAGAAGGCCATTAAAATGGCACTGATGGGAACAAAATTGATAAACAGGCCGGCCTTGGTCGGCCCGATCTTTTTGATACCCTCATAGAACCACACAAATCCCAGCACCGTGCCGAAAAAACCCAGATAAAAAATATTCCACCAGTCAGTGATCGAATAATGGATGCAATTGGCAAGACCCTCGCCATAGGCGGGTATAAAAAGCAAAATGGTTCCGGTTAACGAACTGTAGGTGACCGAAGCCAGGGGAGATAGGCCCGACATAACGGCTTTGCCGAGCAAAGAAAACGCCACCCAGCTGGCCACACACAGAAAAATATAAACTTCACCCCATCCCAGATTGCCGTGTAAAATCACGCGCAGGTCACCTTTTGATATGGCCAAAATGGCACCGATTACAGATATGAAAATGCCCGTGGCTTTAACGCCATTTAGCCTTTCTTTGAAGATAGCAGCTGATAAAAGGGCAATCAATATGGGATTATTGGCGATAATAATTGCAGCCCGGCCAGCCTCGATAAGTTTCAGCCCTTTAAAAAAGAATACATTGTAGAAAAAAACACCCGTCAATCCAAGCAAGAAGACGGGCAGGAGTTGTCCCTTTTTTAGTAAAGCCAGCTTGCCTTCCACCTTCCAGGTGATAAAAACCAGAAACAGGGATGCCACGGCAAACCTGAAGAATGCCGCCGAAAAGGGACCCACATGCTGCGCCAGGCTTCGCCCGGCAACAAATGTCCCTCCCCAGAAAATTGCAGTGAGCAGCAATTTAAGATAAATGACCATAAAGTCTACAATCCCGTATCGGAGGGCTCACCCCTCGGCGGTGACCTGAGCATTCATTATAAACATGGAGCAATGGAGGGATGGAAAAATGGAAAATTGAAAAGGTGCCGCAACTGGGTGATTCAAAGTATCCTTGCGGGATTTAACCCTTAACTAAATTGAGCGCTTAACGTTCAATTTAGGTTTCATTATTTTTATTGCCAAGCAGCTGGTCGATTATCTGTGAAAGGATGTCATCCGCTTTGGATGACGGGACTCGCGCTGAGCCTGCACCGGGGTGCCCCCCACCGCCGAATTGTGCCAGCATCAATCCGACATTGACATTGCAGCCGGGGTTAAAAATGCTGTGGCCCAAATTAATAACCACCATGTCCTTATCTTGATCCTCGTAGCGAATTCTCACATTTACTGAAGCCTCGGGAAACAGGGAGTAAACAAGGAATCGATTACCAAAAGGAGCTCTATCGAACGGTCGAAAGTCAGTTAAGGCAACATGCTGTTTGATGATGGTGTGCTGTTTTAATACATCTACATAACGATCATTTTGATAAACCACATCCTGGCAATGCTGCTTAACCTCATCATTTTGGAGAACCTGCTGGATATCTTTTTCTCTGAAAAGCGCAACCAGTGTATTCCAGTATGGCACGTTGGATCGGGCCTCGTTTGACACCGTCAGCGAGACGAGCACATACGGATACTTTTCAGGGTGAAGAACTTCATCCAGGGTCAGATTGGCCGAATCAATCTTATCTGCGACCTGCACCAGTTCACTGTAATCTCGCTGGAAGCGGTCTTTGTAATATTCAAAAATGATCCCGGCAGCGGACGGTGCAATTTCAAAAGCACCTTTAAACGGTTTATCGATTTTATTGGTAAAGTGATGATCAAACCAGAGCGCGCAGCGCTCATCATAGGGCAAATTGGCAATAATGTCCTCATTGAGAATATCGACCCGCCCTTTTTGTACGTCATTGGGTTCCACCCATAAGGTTGGCTCGGTTATGTCTAAGGCTTCACAAAGCAGGACTGCACAAATGATTCCATCAAAGTCCGGTCGCGTGACAATACGCATTCAAATACCCCACAACAATATCAATATGTATTCAGAAAGGTCGGGAAAATTTTATTGATGTTTAAGATCACTTAAATTAAAACTATAGCCACAATCTTTTTAAAATACAAGGAGGATCAGCGTCATGGCACTTTATCTTGTTCAGCATGGAAAGAGCCTGCCAAAGGATCAGGACCCCGATCAAGGCCTGTCTGAAAAAGGAAAAGCCGAAACCGAAATGATTGCACAGACGGCCAGGGATAAAGGGATTACCGTATCCCAGATTAGACACAGCGTAAAAACACGCGCCCGGCAGACAGCTGAGATATTGGCCCGGTCATTAAGTCCGAACCAGGGCGTGCAGGAAATTAGCGGTATAAAACCGATGGATGATGTGGCTGAAGCAGCGGTGGGCTTAGATCCATCTGAAAATATCATGCTGGTCGGCCATCTGCCGTTTATGGAACGCATGACTGCCTTTCTGGTAACGGGATCGATTGACAAACCGATTTTTAAATTCCAAAACAGCGGAATTGTGAGTCTGGACAAAGATCCCGATACCCAATTCTGGGTGATTGTGTGGGCCCTTTTGCCCAAAATTGGATAGTGTAGGAGAAAAACTATGAATTTCGAATGTATCCTGTATGAAAAAAATCAGGGAATCGCGACGATTAAGTTAAACCGGCCCGGGGTTTTAAATGCCATGAATAAGCAACTATGGTTGGATTTACAGGCCGCGTTGGAAGATGCAAAGGAAGACGCGCAGGTAAAAGCATTGATTATCACCGGTGAGGGTCGTGCCTTTTCAACCGGGGCTGATCTGAAAGAATCCAAAACCAGAAGTGTGGCAGAATACCGTGACTATCTGGTCGAACTCCAGGAGGCCTCCCGCAAAATTATTCGCTTCGAAAAACCGACTATTGCCTCGATTAACGGGTACGCTCTGGGCTCAGGCTATGAGCTGGCACTGGCGTGTGATATTCGAATCGCAGCCGATGAGGCTCAGATCGGGTCTCCCGAAGCAATGGTGACCTCATCGGTAACCGGCGGTGCCTTTCGCCTCATCCAAAACTTAATTGGCGCCGGAAAAGCCAAGGAGCTGCTTTTTACCGGTCAGTACATTGATGGCAAAGAAGCCGAGCGCATCGGTCTGGTCAACTCATCCGTTCCTCTCAAGCAATTGGAAACAGTGACCCGTGAAATGGCTGAAAAAATAGTCGCCAATTCGGCCATTTCAATCAAAATGATCAAAAAAGGGTTGCAGATGGCCCAAAGCGGGATCAGTCTCGATGCCCTGATGGATTTTGAAATCGAAGCCTGTCTGACCTGCGTCTCCACCAAGGAGCGCCAAGAATCGCTTGAGGCGTTTGCGGAGCGGAAGAAGAAATAGGTTCAAAGGTTCTGGGTTCAGAGGTTCAGAGTTTTCTGTCCTCTGACCTCTACTTTCAGCGGCGTCGTTTGATGAAGCGAAGCCGAGTCATCTGTCTTTTATCCAACCTTTGAACCTTTGAACGATGAACCCTGAACCAGAAGAAGGAGAATGTATGTCTTTAGACCGCATTTTCAATGCTGAATCGGTGGCCATCATCGGTGCCTCCAAAAATGAAACCAAACGCGGTTACCAGGCTATACGCACCCTGTTGGATGAAAAATATGAGGGTAAAATCTATCCGGTCAATCCCAAGGCAAAAAGCATCCTGGGGCTTAAATGTTATCAGAGCGTGATGGATATCGCCGAACCCGTCGATGTGGCGTTAGTGGCAACACCGGCCATAACGCTGCCGTCCGTGTTGGCGGATTGCGGCAAAAAGGGCGTCAAGGGTGCGGTAGTGCTGGCTGGCGGATTCGGTGAAATCGGCTCCGAAGGCCGCAAGCTGGAAGACGAAATGGTGGCGGCGGCCAAAAAGCACAAAATTCGCCTGATTGGCCCGAACACCTCCGGCATGCTCAACCTCAAGGATAATTTAAACCTGGTGGGATTAAAGGATGCCCCCCGGGGAGATATCGCCTTGCTGACCCAGAGCGGCAATATGGCGCTAACACTGATTACCGAAGCAAAAATCAAAAGCCGCAAAGGATTCTCTTATTATGTCGGTGTGGGTAATGAAGCCGACATTAAGTTTCATGAATACCTGGAATTTTTCCGACAGGATCCGGATACACGGGCCATCTTAATGTATGTCGAAGGCATGCGCGATGGTCGCGAATTTTTACAGCAGGCCCAAAAAACAACCCTGGAAAAACCGATCATTTTGCTCAAAAGCGGCCGATCGGCTACCGGCATGCGATCCGCCGGATCTCACACCGGCGCCCTGGCCGGGATATCAGAGGTCGCCAAAGGGGCTTTTCAACGTGCCGGTATTGTTGTAATTGAAAAATCCGATGAACTGTTCCCGGCTGCCGAATCGCTCTCAAGCCTGCCGCCTATAAAAAACAATAAAGTGGCCATCCTGGCTGACGGCGGCGGCCATGCCACCATCGCGGCTGATATTTTAACAGACCTGGGTATCGAGCTGCCCGAACTGAGCGAAAAAACCCAGACCCGGCTCAAAGAGATTCTGCCGGCGGCAGCCTCGGTCCCGAACCCGGTTGATGTCGCCGGCGGCACCGATGCCGATCCGTCTGTGTTTGCCGATTGCGCCGAAATCCTTCTCAAAGATCCCAACGTCGGCGGTCTTCTGATTGTCGGGCTCTTCGGCGGTTATGGCATTCGCTTTGCTGAAAGCCTGGCCTTGATGGAAGAAGACGCCGCCCACCGTATGGGCAAACTGATCAAAAAACGCAACAAACCCATTGTGCTGCACAGCCTGTACAATTTTGAAAAACCGCATGCTTTGGATCTGTTGCGATATTACAATATTCCGGTTTACGATTCTTTGGATGTGTCGGCAAAATGTATCGCTGTTTTAGCCGAGTATGGCAGTTATCTGGCCAGCTACCACACCAAGATTGCTTTTAAGCTGAACTGGAAGGCCAAAGCCAAGCCCAAGGCCAATGAAATCATTCAAACGGCCCTCAAAGAAAAGCGCCATACACTGCTCGAACATGAAGGCAAAAAATTATTCGAAATTCACGGGGCGTCTGTGCCGCGGGATTGCCTGGTGCAAAGCGCCGATGAAGCCGTCCAATATGCCCTTGATCTGGGAACCGATGTGGCGCTGAAAATCGTTTCCCCGGACATTTTACATAAAAGCGATGCCGGCGGTGTGCGTTTAAAGCTCGGCACTGAAAAAGAGATCCGGGCGGCCTATCGCGCCATCATGAAATCCAGCAAAAAATATGACCCCAAAGCGAACATCAAAGGCATGCTGGTCTCCCCGATGGCGGATGAAGGCGTTGAAGTGATTGTGGGTACGAAATATGACGATCAATTCGGACCCGTCATCATGTATGGCCTGGGCGGTATCATGGTTGAAATTATCAAGGATGTGGCTTTTCGGGTGCTGCCGATTTCACCAACCGGTGCGCGCAAAATGATCGCCGAAACCAAATCCTATCCCATTCTGGACGGCGCCCGTGGCACGCCGCCGCTGGATAGAAAGGCCCTGCAGCGCTTACTGGTCTTGTGCTCGGATATTGTCGAATCCTATCCGCAAATCCAGGAGATGGATTTGAATCCGGTGATTGTTCATCAAAAAGGGATCAGTATCGTCGACGTGCGCATCATATTAAAATCAGAGGACAGATAACAGAGGTCAAAAAACAGAAGTCAGAAAAAAAGGATAGAAGAATGAAGATATGCTAGACATTGTTGGTTATTGATATCCGAATACTCCGCAATCTGAAATCCACAATCCGAAATTAGGAATGCTCCAGTACGCCAAACCCATGACATAGGAGAACAACACGATGAAGAAAAAAATTGCGACTTCGAACGCACCACAGGCCATCGGCCCCTATTCCCAAGCCATTCAATCCGGCGATTTATTGTTTGTCTCCGGTCAGATCGCCATTGATCCGGCAACAGGAGATGTTGTTACCGGCGACATTGAAGCCCAAACCGACCGGGTGCTAAAAAATATAACGGCCATTGTCGAGGCCGCCGGTATGTCGCTGCAGGATGTGGTCAAATGTACCTGTTTTTTAAATGATATGAACGATTTTACAAAATTTAATGCCGTCTATGAAAACACATTTGGTGAAATTCTGCCGGCGCGTGAAACCGTTGAGGTTGCCAGGCTTCCAAGAGATGTACAGGTGGAGGTGTCGGCGATCTGCTGCCAATAGCCCACCTCTTCAAAAGAGGTTGTTGCACAATGGGATAATGGTATTATCGTTTACGCTTAGACGGATAATTCGCTGTTTGCAACTGAACACGCGGTGACACAATAGTAAACGGCACCCAATGAACGAAAGCGGTAAAAAATTAAAACTGTTGGTCACCGGCGCCAGCGGTTTCATCGGACAGGAAGTCGCCCATCAGTTAGCGTTTGGTGGGTACTATCCCAGGCTGATGATTCGCAAGGCCGGTGACGACTGCGATATTTGTCATCTGCCTGCGGATTTCGCAATGGCTGACCTGCGAAACCGCGAAAGTCTGAAACAGGCGGTCAAGGGCGTTGACGGGATTATTCATCTCGCGGCCCGGGCCACCTTCGAATCATACGAGACGCTGAAACCTTCGATTTTGAATGGTTCGCTGGCTCTGATGGAGGCCGGGATCGCCGCCGGCGTGCGCAGATTTGTCTACAGTTCTAGCTTACTTGTCTACAACGGGAGCACACCAAGCGTGAATGCCGATACCCCGGCTAATCCGGTCCTGGATTACGGCCGCATTAAAGTGGATACCGAAAAGAAATTATCAGAAATGGCCGCATCCGCCGGCGTCTCTTTTGCGGCTTTACGTTTGCCGCATGTCTATGGCCCCAAGGATCTGTATTTCAGTCAGCTGCGCGCCGGCCGACTGATCCTGCCGGGCCTTGGTAAAAATATTTACACGCATCTGCATGTTGCCGATGCCGCGGCAGCCATCATTGCCTGTGCCGAAAAAAGTTATTCGGGCATCCTGCCCTTTGGTGACCGCCTGCCAGCCAGCTGGATTGACTTTCTTAAAGTCGCCAAAAAGTACTACACCAAAGCACGCGTTTATTTGATCCCCCAATGGCTGGCATTAATGGCCACGGCTTTGTTGACCCCATTGCGACATATGCGTCCTTACCCGGGTTTGGAAACACCGGGAGCGGTGCGCACCTACAATTTCAATCTGGCCGTCGACCCGGAGCTTTTGTGGAAGGATTTGGGACTGGCACCCGCATATCCGACGATTTACGAGGGGATTCCGGCGGTTGCCGCAGAACATCCAGGGCAAGGTGTATTGCCAAATCGTTAAAACGCAGGTCGACAAAAATTAATAAAAATATCAGACGCTGGTAAGAAAAGATTTTTGCCTATCAATCAGCTGCCTCATTTGACTCATTTAGTCAAAAGACGCTTGGCTTTCGATGCCTTCAGCTTTTTCCTTCAGAAGAAAATGATAAATTAGATCACAATAGCGATCCAGCTCGACCATTCCTTTGCCGGAAACAGCATAGCGCCAGAAACCATAAAGCTTGGCCAGGTTGATCATGCGCTGGCTGTAGGATTTCCAGTTAAAATGCTTCTGGA
>JAHEIW010000343.1 GCA_024639185.1 Deltaproteobacteria bacterium
ATTCAAGCCAACGGCCACCGCCCAGAGCAGAGCCTATACATCTGCTGAAGAGATTATCGAAATGCTGGAATAAGAGACGGTTAACGGCAAACTAGTGTACCGTCCCAGAAATAATTTACAAAATTAGAGACGGCCATGTCATTTTCTGAACGGCGCTATGAATTGCAAGATGCCGGTGCCCCGATATTTGGGATTCAACCTGCACCATGGATTAAGACAAATGCTCATGATACGAGTTAAAGGCGAAACGAAAAATGCCGGGTTATTGCTTCGGTCCGCGCACCGGCCAGATATGACCGGCATGGTATTTGATATCATCGTAGCAGGTCGTGCCGGATTCGAAGTACACAATCCATGCCATTCCGGGGTTATTATCGAGCGTTGTCGCCGACCAAAAGTAACCGGAGGGGAAATCTGAAAACATATGGCCGTCGGGTAGAGCAGGATTTCTTTTACTGAAATCGATTAACGTGCACAGGTCACTCATGGAGGGTAAACGCCAGTCGCCGGCTGATGAACCATCTGAAAGAGTAAACGCGGGATCCGGGCCACAGTCTCCATCTTTCAGCCTTTTTGCTGCCAGCTGAGCATCTTTCCAATCCATCATCCCAAAGCATCTCGTGTTTTTCAGCCAGATGAGCCCGGTTAGGTTGTCGGTCACCGTGCCGTCCTTGTTGTCCACAAAACGGGGGTCATGGATCGGTTTATCGAACAGGCGTTCTGCGTAAGGCTTTTTATAGACGCATGGAATAATGTTCCCTTTCCAGTCATAACAGGTCGATTTAAAAGGATTGACGATGTCGGTTAAATCCACATCAGGCTCAACTTCAGTGCATTGTTCCTCATTTTCGTTTGGGGTACCTGGAAGCAAGTCGTTTGCGACGGCATCAGGCGACGAAAGAAAAAGGCATTGTAAAACGAAGAATAAATAAATCGAGTGTGAACGGATACGTTCAGGTAAAGAAGAATTTTTTTTCTTCTTTGGCCACGGGTATGAAATGCGCATTTGCATACATACAAGCTTTGAATAATTTAGAGCGATGTTTTATATTTTTTTCCTGAAATGATCGCCGGGACATGACAGGTGACATTGTGGCGCGCCAGATCCCACAGGGACTGGAGGCGGGTTTTTTCCAGCAAATTGCCGTAATGGCCGATGATCGCCGTGTTATTGTACCAGCAGTTGCACGGGCGGTCGGCAGCCAGGTGCTGGCGCTCATCGCGGATGCGGTTGGAATTCCAGATGGTTTTAAAATCGGTTTCACGAATTGAGCCGACACTAACGTGTTGCTCCAGGCAGGGGTAAACATTGCCCCAGGGATCGATACGGGCCATTAATACCGCGGCATAGCATTGTTGGCGGGGAAACACCCCGGTGGTTTTGAGACTATCAATTAGCCGGTTCAGATAGCCGTCGTTTGCCAGCGGGGTCGACTTGATTTGGGTGGCAATCAACTCGGGATCCAGGTGCAGGGTGCTTTCGTCCATGCCGGTGTAATAGGCCTCACTGCAATGATGAACCGGCTGGAACAACACATCATCGACCACCCTGTCCCATTTTTGATAAAAAGCCCGCATTTCATTCACATTCTGATTTGAAATGGTCATGCGGACACGCACGATCGGTCGTGAGGAGCGCGGGTGTGAGAGCAGCCGCCGGATACCGTCTTCAATCTGGCGGTAGGAACCCGGCACGCCTCTGATGGTATCATGGCTGTCGGCTGTAGCGCCGTCCAGGCTGACGGTGATGCAGGTGGCTTTGGACCTGCAAATCTGTTCGTGATACTTTCCAATCAAAAGGCCGTTGGTGCATATATTAACGGACATTCCCCTTCCAGAAAAACTTCTGATGATATCAAATACATCGTCACGCATCAGCGGCTCTCCGCCGGCGATGCTGATTTGGTGGGAGCCCAGAGCGTGCAGCTCCTCTGCCAGAGCTTCATATTCTTCCGCGCGCAACTCATCTGTGCGGGGGTCTTGCCAGCGCTGGCACATCTGGCAGCGGCAGTTGCAGCGATAGGTGACGTCCAGCTCGGCCATGTATGGCCCGGCATCCAGCGGGCGATCCTGGCCGTAGGCCAGCACATTTTTCCTTGATTGCCACACGGCCGAAGCAAAGCCCTTAGAGAAAATGATTCGGCGATAATCCCAGAAGTTGTTAAAACGCATGGATGGGTTGTCCTACATTAAGGTAACTGGATATTCGGTCAGAATCTAAGTTAGTGGTCTTAAATTTTACCAAAGTACCTTATACATGGTTTCAGGTGTCAGTGTTCAGGTGTCTGCAAATCACCGAGGACAAAACACAGAAAACAGAAGTCAGATAGAGTATTGTTTACCTTATGTTTTATATTTTAGTAACACAAACAAGTTAATACCATCGAGCCCGCACTGCAATAGCAGATTTTAAATAAGGGTTAGATTACAGTTTTTTTAACCGAAACATGCTCCTGGTCGCGTTCAACCCGCAGGGCAAAATCGTGCACATCCCGCTGCAGGCACAAAATGGGGTCCTCGGCCGGAAAATGGGGGTTGTCGGCACGCAAAAACCGCTGGGCAGTTTCATTGGAAAGAATTTCCCTCAGGGTTTTGTTGTGATCGTAGTCCCCGGCACCCAGAAGATGCGCAATATAGCGCGCACAGCCCTCGTCCTCCGGGGCCCGTTCCTTAAGATCCCAGCCCATGGCCACCAGGCTCACCCGTGCCGGATTTTTTGCCAAAATATAATCGGCGGTTGCCCGGGCCACCGTATAGCCCGCCACCAGGACCTCATCGGCACCATCCAGGGCCGCCAGAGCACCCTGGACACC
>JAHEIW010000344.1 GCA_024639185.1 Deltaproteobacteria bacterium
AGCTTTAACTGGATTTTGCACGAGCTGCAGGTTTTCATATGCAAGGCACTTCAGGGCGAAGCTATAGTGTGACCTATGCTTCGTCCTGAATAACGCAGCAGATGGAAGCCTGCGGCTCGCCGCATTGTTTTCAGGGTGAAAATAGATGAGTTAAAATGATTTTCATTCTTCAAGACTTGATTGCAAATTTAACTTACGATGCCAGTTTGTTTGACGTGCTGCAATTGAGATGTGTTGATACGTAATAATGGAAGCTATCTCAAAAATAGTAGATTACGCTCAAGGGCGCGACGTAAACCGATTCAAAAGTGGAGCATACACGTCAGTATTCGAGCATTTTGAATCGGTTTTACGCACACCTTAATCTCATAAAAGTAGATGTGTGATCCATTTATCCTGGACAACAATGCCCTTGGGTGTTAGATGCATTTTTGAGATAGCTTCTAATTGCCGCAGCATACAGCGGTGTCTTTGCCCTTGATCCAGGCCTGAATAATGTAAGAGGCACAGCCGACACCCGGTGTTACCGCAATGGCTTCAGCAGGGCAATTTTTAGCGCAGGCGCCGCATTCCATACAGCCGTCTAAATCATCGATGCGGGCCTTTTTATCGTTTAGCGAGAATATCCTATGCGGACATACCACTTCACACATACCGCAGCCCACACAGGCCTCCTGGTTGAGCCGCAACGTTGTTACTCCGGATAGATATCTGAATGTTTCCAATTGAAAACCCCAATCCGTAAAAGCTATTGAACATTGAAAATTGTATATTGAATATTTACGGAAGTCGCTACGCTTCCTTCTTTTAACTAAGAATCGATAATATACCTTTAATATTCAATATTTAATCTTCATTATTCAATAAATAGGCGACCCGATTTGGAAACCCTCACGCTCCATACAAACAAGCGATTAGGGCACTAACCCGCAAAGGCTGCGCCAAGCCAGGCGATCAGCGCTATTAGCAGTGCCGATGCCTGAAGCGGTATGGCTTTTCGCATTTCTTTCTCCACCCCGGAAGGTGAGGTAAACGGGGTAGATCCGGTAAAGTTCATCGCCAGGTAAGAACCCACAGCCGTTGTAAACAGCAGCAGCGCCGCGGCCCCCAGAAGCTGTAAATCACCCCGCAAAAGCACGATAATCGCGGCACCACCGATCACTCCGGTGACGGCGCCTTTGACCGCAAAAGATTTTCCCGGGATCCAGGGCAAAAGCGCTGGTGTGACAATGGCGCCTGCCAGAATTCCGGTGACATAGGCGCCCGCCAGCATGAAACCCCGTACCCACGCAGCGGAAAGAGAGAAAATTTGGGTTCCGATTCCAGAAATCACGAATGCGGCCACAAGAAGCCAAAACGAGGGTTTCGGCAAATGGGCCAGTTCCACCGGTATGAGAACAACGCGCTCGAGCATGCTGAAGGTAACTTTGCGCATGGCGGGTTCTGTTGAGAGCCCGCTGGCCAAAAATTTTGGGATGTCTGCGGCGCGCACCGGCCCGTAAATCACTTTGAAGCCGATGGTTTTTCTGACATGATGAGCCGCCACACCGGTAGCTGCCAGCTGCGGCAAGATCAGCTGGTTGTGGGACACTATTTTTTTTAGATCCGTGTTTTGGACACGTTCAATCAACTCTGTGGTTGAAAACAGGTCTTTACCGGCGGCACACCACACATTGATACCGCGGGTGTCCAGTACCAGTATCCAGGCATTGACGGATTTAAGCTCTTTACGCAGGGCGTCAAATGTCAATTTATAGTTAGCCGTCACGAGCACCGGCGCCCGGTCGTCGGGCATGCCGGCGCAATACAGTCCCGGTGTAATTTTATATTGCGTCCGATTAATTCCCAGCCGCGCCCTGAAAGTGCCAATATGATCCCGCCACTGAAGTTCAGCCTGTACGCGCGGGACCGGACCGGCCGGTGTTTGGACAAATGTGTCCACAAAATCAAGCAGGGCGTACCCCGGTCTTTCGTGGGAGCTGCTTGCCAACCCCGGCGGAGATCCGCAGCAGACGTCATCGGGCGCTACGCTTTCAGCAGGAGGCCCAGCGGTAATCTGGATACCCATCGATTCGTCGGACGGCTTCTTACAGCAATCGGATTTGTATGAAGACTTGTCGTTCATCCAGAAAATAATTTTCTTGTTCCCTTGCTGATCAGGGCACATTCCTTGCTTTTTTTAGCGCCTAAAAACGAAACGGCCAGAAACAACACCGGAATGGCGACAACCAATCCGATGACCGGAACAATGGTAAAGCTGATAAACGTCAGAATTAAACCCAGAAATAGCAGAAATAGGCCCACGACCGTGTCTGAAATCTTTTCAAAATAGCAACTCAAACGATTCATTATTTTGCTCCTTATATGATGTAATCGATTATTCCAGCGGCCCCCGCACCAATAAAAACAAATGTGTGGGACCGATCGATTCGTGTTGATCCAACTTTTCGCACCGGCAGGTGTTCTGGCCGTCGCGGCAGACCCTGCAGCGATCATCACTGCATAATTGGCAAGCGTAGCAGTCTTTACAGGGATGCTTGCGGGTCTCTTCCGCTGTCGCGTCGGGCACATAGACTTTCCCGTTCAATCCGCGAACGGTTTCAAATGGCATGGTTTGCCCCTCTTGTGATGCGAATTTTTAAGAAATATAGCCTGCCTGGTGAACACAGATCAATAAAATATATGATAAGAATAAAATAGGACGATTCAACCAAAGAGATCCTTAGCGGATCCCCGCGCGCATGCGGGTCAGGGTGAAAGACGGGGCAAGCATCTTGCTGCTGCCTTCATCAACTTTTATTTTGCTCTTGGC
>JAHEIW010000345.1 GCA_024639185.1 Deltaproteobacteria bacterium
GCCATCTGGGTCTTAATCTGCAAAATTGACTCACGTGGGTTCATGGGATCCTCTCAAATTCCACCTCGAATTTTTGCTGCATCGCCGCCTGGAAATAGATGCCCACAAGGCGGTCATTGGCTTGATCGTATGCCAGCGTGTAGGTTGAACCCGGGTAGTTAGGTGCGCGCAGCTCGACAAAAGCACCAAGATACCCTCCCTCATGCTTCCATGCGGCAACCGAGACATTGATTGGCCGTGGATTGAAATAGGCCGCCTGCAAAGAGCCGTCGGGCTCGGGATCTGTCAATTGCAGGATGTAGCCGCCATCAGTGCGCAACCAGCGTCCCACCAGTTTCGCCGGATCCGGCCCAGCCGCGGAAGCTGATTTTTCAGCCGCTATAACAGTGGTCGCCAGGATAGCAGGTATCGTTGCTAATCAGCCGCGCGGTTTTTTGCGTCGGCTGAATTAGCCTGGTTAGCTGCCCGCTTGCACCGCTTACTCAGCCTTTTCGATATCCGGCAACACCCAACTGCGATCCATAAAAGCCGGCTTGGGCGAGTAGAGCCGGAAGTATGGAAACCAGGCCTTTCCCGGAACCGTAGGTATCCAGTTCTTCTCTTTTCCCTTGGGGGCATCCGGCCCCATGTAGATGTCCACTGAGCCGTCTGTATTTTTGATCAGGTCCATGCGGGAGGATCGTTCTGCGATTTTCTGTTCATTTATGATCAGGCACCTTGTATCCACATCATACAGCGTGATCGACCAAAACGCCTCAGCCGGGGCATTCGGTGGAACATGCAGGACATAATTCCTGCCGCCATCAAGCCAGTCGCCATCCTTGTCTTTGTAGGTCCCCATGTAAACCTGTCCTTTGCCGGTCTTCTGACCATGCATGGCCGGGTCGTTGGTGACCGCTTCATAGAGCCAAGCAGCCCGTTCATCGAGCTGGTCATAATATTCGGCGCGTTGGTCCGGGTTGGCCACTGTGGCAAAATGCCACTGCAGACCGTCCACGTAGTGCGCTTCCTCCATGCGCTTGGCGAAATCGTTGGCCTTGGCCATCGCCTCACCCACCAGTGTCGCCTGGGTCAGGATCAGCTTCTGGCGTTTGGTGGGTTTGAAGGGCTTGCCCTTCTCGATCCCCAAAGGCCTGAGCATGGCCATGAAAAAGCGATCCCGTTCTGCCACCGGTTCGCGATTCAAAACATCCGACAGTCTTACCCAATACTCAATGCCTCGAGGATGAGCCGCCAGCCAGGGTTTGCCGTTCGGCGTAATGTAGCCTCGCGGCTTGGGGTTTTTTCGTTCCGCGTACGGATAGATATCGATCTTCTTCAGAATGTTCATGCGAACGTCTCTATCCGCCGACATCAATCGGATTCCAAGCATCACAGTCATGGTGGGGGACTGGAAGATGTGGTACCCCTCAGTCTTGGCCCCGCTGGGTACATCCTGGCCCGGCCCCACAAACAGGTATTTACCCGGTTCTGTGATCTGCGTGATACCGATCTGCCACATGTCGTGAGCGGCACCGCGGACCTCTCCTTCCGGCATCACGACCACCCAGGGGCCGTCCGCCAGGTCAATGAAAGGAATCGCATAGGGTGTCGTCGCGTTGAAGGTTATACCGCCCACTTTGTCATCGTAGCTTTCCGTGAGCACGATCTGTCCGTTTTCCGCACCTAACTGCCTGGTATAGGCGTATTGCCACTGTGCCATCGAGACAATCGGGATCGACCAGAGATAGGCCTGGCAAGCCCTCTGGAAATCACGGGCATCGTAGAGCTTTTTAACGGTCGCATTGGTGGGATAGCCGTTAGCGAAGTCATGGGTGAAACTCAGCGAACCGATGGGGGTTTTTATGGTTTCAGCCGAAGCGTTTCCGAACGCCACAAATACAGCGATGAAAACGACCAGCGCGATGAATGTCAAGGTCTTTTTTTTCATTTTTCCTCCAGTTTGTTTTTATTGGAAGAGCCCTTCAACCCGTGGACACTTTACGATGGCAATATTATTTTTCCTTTACTTGATCTTTTCGAAATCACCCGGTTTCCAGGTCTGGTCGAAAAAAGGCTGTGTCGGGCTGTAGAGCCGCAGCAGGGTAAACCAACCCTTGCCGGGAACCGTGCGAAGATAGTTCGATTCTGGTGCGCCTTTGGGAAGTTCGGGACCGAAATAAAGATCCACCGATCCGTCTTCGTTGTACTTTAGCTTGTCCACAGAGCTGATGGAGGGAAAAGGCTGGCCGTTCTTCAACCCTGAGGCGTTCTCCCCATCATAAAGAGTCACTGACCAGAAATTGGCTGCCGGAACGTCAGGCGGAAGGTGCAGCTTGTAAGAAGACCCGCCGGACAGGTGGTTGCCATCGGCATCCCGGTAGGCGAAGGGATATTTTGAGCCTTTACCCACCATATTCATCACCATAGCCGGGCTGATGGAGTAAGCGATTTTGAACATACCAACCCGGGCGTCGATGTCGAGATATGTGTCCTGCTTGAACTCCACATCCAGGACGTTGAGCACATTGTGCCATTGTCGATCATTGTAGTATAGCGTGTTGGGGAGTTTGTCCCCATGGCGCAGGGCTTGAGCCATCTTCATGCCGACATCGGCGCCTGCGCTCAAAATTTCTTTCAGGTGATCGTCAGGTGCAAACGGTTTGCCCTTTACGATCCCCAGGGATGCCATCATCCCACGCATGGACCAATCCTCGGGGCCGACGTACTCGTTGCTCACAAAATCAGCGAGGCCCTCGAAATAGCTGTAGTCCTGAGGGTAGAGCATGTTGGCCGCCCTACCGGTGCCGTTCGGGAACACCATTT
>JAHEIW010000346.1 GCA_024639185.1 Deltaproteobacteria bacterium
CCCCGTCAAAGGGCGCCCGCAGAACGGTCTTTTCCAGATCGCGTTGTGCCAGCTTGAGTTGTGATTTAACAAATTGAACCTGTTTGCGGGCGCTGTCGACCGCAGCTTGAGACTGGTCCAGTGCGGCCTGGCTGACGGCGCCGGGGTCCTGCTTGTTGATGCGCTGGAAGCGGTCCAGGTCGTTGCGCTTGTCTGCCAGCTGGACTTTGGCGCGGCCCAACTCGGCTTCGGCGGCCCGCACATTCAGGTTATAGGTGCGCTTATCCAGGACGGCCAGTACCTGGCCTTTGGTGATTTTGTCGCCCACATCCACGCGCACTTCCCTTACGTTGCCGGAGACCTCAAAACTGATACTGGACCGGTCGGCGGCTTCGACCACGCCGGAAAATTGTCTTAATCTGCCGGCGGCATGTTCGGAAACGGTCATGGTTTTGATGGCGCGGATGCGCTCTACCGGTGGCGGCGGCTCCTGGCGGCAGGCTGAAATGCTCAAAAGAAATACCGACCCCAACAGCGTAAACACAAAGGGTTTATAGAATAAATATCGCATATGATTTTATCTCCCCTTATGGATTGGCTTTGAAAGTGTGAACTTAGAATTTTATTGATCGCACTGTCAAGGAATCTAAGGCAAATTGCACTAAAATTATTTGCAAATATTGTTATGCCAAAAGCGAATAATCACGCTCAGTCGCTGATCACCTGACCGCGGGAGACAAAAGAAATGCCCTGACCCGAGCGGGTGCCGATCATCACCCCTTCGATCAGGGGGGGGTTGACTTTTTTCGATGATTGCCATTTGACCAGAAAATTCGCACCGGAGCCCCCGGTGGTATCGCCTTCGGGCAGAATATAGCGGGTGGAGGCCATGGCCGCCAGTTCAGCCGGCTGAGCCAGATATTCCTTGACCAGTTTGCCCCCGGAATCAAAATATTTTACCGACACCAGCGTAATGGGGTTCTGCGGATCGGTGTTGCGAATGCTGAGCGTGGCGGCCAACCCGAACGGGCGCCCTTTCAGGCCGCTGTAGATATGCGAATAAATCGGCACATAAACGGTTTGTCCGCCGGACAATGCAATGTTAGAATCTGCACGGGCGCTGATGCCGAATGCAGCCAGCAGAATCACAGCCAGCACGTAAACCCATAAATTGTGCAACATTTTTATATGTTTCATTTTTTTCTCCTATTTGTTTCCGTTCATTTGGCCTTCCAGTTTATGGTAAGCCGCCTCGGCCAAACCGGCGCCGGCTTCCTCAAAAAAATTATAGGCGGCATGCACACCGGCTTTCCTCAGGGCCACGACCTCATCGTCGAAGCGTGCGCTGGCGGCAATCAGCCCTTTGAACCCTTGCTCGGTCATGAGCTGAGCGGCTTCCACATTTGCGGTGTATTTCGGCATGGCGAGCAATACCAGGCGGATTTTACTGCGTCCATATTTACTTTCAAGATCGATTCGCTCCCAGAAATCCAGGTCTGTGGGGTCGCCTTGGATGACGTTGCGACCGGCTTTTTGATGAGATCTCACGTTGAGAGGATCCGAATCACAGCCGATTATCTTATGATCATGGTGTGCCTGTAAGAACTCGTATGCACCGGTGCCGACGCGTCCCATGCCGAAGATGGCGATTTCGGCATCACCCGGATCAAGGGTTTGATCATCCGGATGGCGTGCGCTGGTTTCATAGGCCCTCAGGCGGTCGGCCAGGCGGTTATAGATGTGATGGGCAGCTGCATTCAGCGGTGATGCCAGCACAAAGGTTGCAGAAAGGGCAATGGCGATGATCACCAGCCATTCACTGTTGATCCAGCCATTGGCCTCACCGACGTAAGCAACGATCAGGCCGAATTCGCTGTAGTTGGCCAGGCTGAATGCGCTCAACAAAGATGTGCGGGCTCTGAGCTTGAAACGGGTCAGCAGTAAGAAAAAAAGGGCCACTTTAAAGGGGGTGACCATCACGAATAAGGCCGCAATGCCCAGGGTTTCGATATCCGGCAAACCTTTCAATCCAATGCTCAGAAAAAAGCCCACCAGAAATATTTCCTTGAAGCTGAAAAGGGAATTGGCCATCTCCGACGCTTTGGGGTGGCCGGCCACCAGCATGCCCAGAATCAAAGCGCCCAGATCGGGCTTAAGGCCCACCAGCTCAAAACCGTCTGCGCCTGCAGCCAGGGCCAGGATCAGGCCAAACAGGATGATGAGTTCCCCATGGCCGCAGCGATCCATGATTTTAAACAGCAGCGGCCGGATGGCGTATAGAATGACCGGTATCAGCAGCGCCCAGGGGGAGGGCAATTTGCCCGTTGAGGCCGTCATAAAGATAACGGCGACAATATCCTGCATGATCAGGATGCCAATGGCCACCCGGCCGTGCAGCGATGACATTTCGCCCTTTTCTTCAAGAATCTTAACGGCAAAAACGGTGCTGGAAAAACTCAGTGCAAACGCAACCAAAAGAGAAAGTTTGAAATCCAGAGCGGCAAACTTGGACAGACCGGCTGCTGCCAGCAGGAAGATTCCCGCGCCAAAGACGGTGACGGTAACGAGCATATGAATCGAGGCGCCGGCCCAGATCTCGGGCCGTGTGAGGCTGCGCAGCTTCAGTTTCAAACCGATACTGAATAACAGCAACAGGACGCCGATATCAGACATTTCAACAATGAAGGCACCCGCCCCCACACCGCCGGCGTTAATCGCAAAACCGGCCACCAGATACCCCACCAGCGGGGGCAGGCCGATCTGGCGGGCGGCAAAGCCCAGGGCGAAAGCAATGATGATTGCAACTGAATCCATT
>JAHEIW010000347.1 GCA_024639185.1 Deltaproteobacteria bacterium
GAATTGATTGGCGCTACCTTCGTTTGTGACCGGACTGCTCTCATCCGCATCGTTCAGCAAACGCGCATAATCGAGGATACCCAGCGCGGAAAAGTTGTTCCAAAAATTCCAGTTCAACCTCAATTCGACGCCCGCATCCTTGACGCCCGAATCGGCCGCGTATAGCGGTAGTCCGCTGGACAATGCGTTGCCCGGATTCACGCCAAAATAGGTGTCCATGTAATCGCTGTTGGCATAGGTCGCACGGCCGCTGATGAGCATGCGCCACTTGGGGTCTATAATCCAATTATAACCGGCCTTGAGTTCCGTCGTCCACCCCTCATGGGCATTGCCGACATCCTCTAAATACTCCAGGCGCGCGTACCAGTTGTTATAGTTAAAGCCCACAAAAGCACCCAGCTCGTTGGCGTCGCTAATATTCTTCAAAGCGCTTACCTGATCGTTGTCCACCCTGCTGCGAGAAGGACGATAGTTGTACGAAAGCCCCGCCTCCAGCCAGCTGACCCAGCTGCTTGGAATCAGGTTGGCCCTGGCATAAACACCCTCTAATCTGACGTACATGCCATTGTCGAATTTGGCCATGCCGAATGGAACCACAGCCGAAGAGTAATCACTGCTGCCCTCATAATCCGGCGCAAAGGCAACACCAGCGCCAAGGGAATATTCACCCGCCTGCACGCCGGTGGCCATGCCGGCCACCAGGCAAATACTCAGAATCGCCATTAATACTTTAGATAGCCATTTCACCCTCTTCATCAGTTCTACCTCCTGTGTGTAGCATTTTTAAACTACTTATTTTTTTGGGTTTACCCGGCAGACATAGCAAAGATGCCGCTTATGATCAAGGGGTTTTAAATGTCATGGATGCGGAAACCCACTCATCTGTGGGAAAATCGGCGGAGGTGAGCGCTTCGGTACGAGCCACCCTCGGGTCGGCTCGTTACAGTGCGTCGCAGGACGCGTCAAGATCACCGGTTCCGACCGCCAGGCAGGTAACCGCTATTTTAGCTTCGTCAAAACACACGGCCACATCTTTGCCTGCATCCCGCGGGCGTTCATGAATGGTCCCTTTATAGATGAGTGCGTCACCCTGCCGATCGTAGGCATACTGATGGGGATGGGTGTCCAGGCCGCAAAATTTATAGGTTAGCTCCGAATCCATGCTATGCGGGTGGGGCAGGTTGACACTCCAAAAATGCCCGGAAGCCAGGTCCCGGCCTAACAACATCTGCAAAACCGGCTGGGCATGATAGCCGGTTGCAGCCCAGTCGATCTGCTGGTCTCTGGCAATATATTGTGAGATCGCAATCGCACGACACCCTAAAATGGTAGCTTCGCGAGCGGCCGCCACAGTGCCCGAGTTGTAGACGTCAGAGCCCAGATTGGCTCCGGGATTGATTCCGGCAATCAGCCAGTCGGCATCCGGTACAAATTGCTTCAGTGCGACCCGGGCGCAGTCGGCGGGTGTGCCATCGATACTGAACCGATCCGGGCCCGGCTGATCAAAATGAATGGGGTCCCGGGTGGTGACCCGGTGAGCAATGCCGCTTTGAGGGTGCTGGGGGGCAACCGTCACGATGTCGCCCAGCGGCCGCACGCAATCAAATAGCGTTTTCAGGCCCGGTGCATCGATGCCGTCATCATTGGTTATGACAATTTTCAATTTATCCGGTCCTTAGTCGTGTTTGGCGTATTCTCATGCGCCTTTCTGGAAATTAGCCGGCGCGGTATCACCCGTGTTCCGGGATAGACAGTTCCGATCAGCGCTGCAATTTGACTTTTGATGATGTCATATGGTAAACTATTGAAAACAGTGGAAAATATAACTGGTCCTCCCATATTTAACCAATCTGCAATTAAATTCCGGAGTTAAACAGTTATGCCCCAACTTTCGGAAATAGATATATATGAAATTCGCCAGTTTTTCGAAGAATCGCTGGCCATGGCGCAACGCGCTGACAAACGCGAAAAGATGCGCATGCGCCGAAAGATTCGCGACGAGGTTTTTAATCTGCTCACCTGGGAAAAGCCCACCCCCACCGCCATCATGAACCGCTGGGATGAGCGCCTGCACGAGATCTTACAGGTCATGCCATACGGGTTCAAGGAAGATCTGCTTAAAATGCTGATCCAAAAGATGCAAGGCATACTGGCGAAAGACTAAACCGCATCCAAAAATAATCATACCTACAAAATTTAAAACGTCTCGCAAGGTTTCCCACAGCCGTCCTGACCCTGTATGATCCTCGCTGATCGGGGGATGGTCTGATCATGTAAGTTTGATATCACTCAATTTTTCAAGCAGCATGCCATAGGCCTGCTGGCCGCGTTTAAAGCTGTCCAGCCGCCAGAATTCATCCGGCCCATGGATGTTTTCATCCTTGAGGCCGAAGGCGAAATTGACCGTATAAGCGCCCAGATGCTTTAAAAACAGGCCGCACACCGGAATGCTGCCCCCCATGCGCGCGTAATACGCCTCCCTGCCGTACAGCGCCTGGTGAACCTCTACAGCAGCCTGGTTGCCCGGATGATCGAAGGGAATCAAATAAGGATCTGCTGTGCTGGGGTTCGGCTTTACCGTCACTTTGACACCCGGCGGCCGATGCCGGTCGACATGGCTGCTGATCAATTCAAGGATTGATGCCGGATCCTGATCCGGCACCAGCCGGCAGCTGATTTTAGCATGGGCCGTGCTCGGCAGGACGGTTTTGACCCCTTCTCCCTGAAAACCGCCCCAGATACCGTTTACTTCTAGCGTGGGGCGGACCCAGGCCCGTTCGTATGTTGA
>JAHEIW010000348.1 GCA_024639185.1 Deltaproteobacteria bacterium
CTGCCTTTCATGATCCACGGATCGATTCCCGCTTTCACCGACGCCTTTTTTGAGATGATGTCCGGCTATACCACCAGCGGTGCGACCATCCTGACGGATATCGAGGTGGTTCCGCACGGATTGTTGTTCTGGCGCAGTCAAACCCATCTGCTCGGTGGCATGGGTTTTTTAACACTGACCGTTATTTTCCTGCCCCATGGAATGGGGGGATTGCGCATTTTTCGGGCCGAGTCGAGTCCCGGTCAGGTGATTACCAAGGAAAAATTCATACCCCGCAACCGGGACACGATGATCTGGCTCTGGGGAATCTATCTGGGCCTGAACCTGCTGGAAACCCTGTTGTTGTGTCTGGGCGGCATGTCGCTTTTCGATTCGTTGTGTCATTCGTTCGGAACGGTGTCAACATCCGGTTATTCTCCATGGAACGCCAGCATCGGGCATTACAACAATGCCTATTTTGACTGGGTGATCATACTCTTTATGTTCCTGGGCGGCATGACGTTTATGCTCTTTTACCACATGCTGCAGGGGAACTGGAGCGTGGTCAAAATCAATACCGAATTCCGCTGGTATGTGGGGTTTATGATCTTTTTTTGCGGCATGGTGTCATGGATCTTGTGGAAGGAAAATACATACAGCAGCCTAATCGATTCGATCCGGTACGCAACCTTCCAGGTAACCTCTATCCTGACAACCACCGGATTCACCACGGCTGATTATGAGAAATGGCCCCAGGCAGCACAGATGTTCCTCTATGCGGTGTGCTTTATCGGTGCATGCGCCGGATCCACCACCAGCGGCATCAAAGTTGTTCATTATGTCCTGATCTGGAAATTCGGGGTCTCAGCCATAAAGCGCATCTTTTTCCGACCGATGGCGGTGGTGTCGATCAGCTTGAATCAGCGGCCGGTCGAACCTCAAATCGTCGATCTGGCCGTTTGTTATTTTATCGTCAACATTTTCCTGGTACTGGGTGGAGGGTGTTTTATGGTGATAGTGGATCAAATGGACTATCTCACTGCCATGAGTTCGGTGATTGCAACGCTGATGAACATCGGTCCGGGATTCGGTGCGGTGGGCCCGTCCGAAAATTACGCCTTTATTTCGGATTTAGGTAAATGGTTCTTATCCTGGAACATGCTGGTGGGCCGGCTGGAAATGTTTTCGGCGCTGGTCATATTCTACCCGTCATTTTGGAAACGCTAAGTCAGGTCCGTTCATAAATGGATGGGTTTTAAATAGTTTTAAGCTAAGAATAATTTCTGGACGTCTTTCAAATGCTGTGACAGGCAAACCACGATCACCCGCTCATCGCTTTGAATGTGGGTGTCCCCGACCGCGACCTGCCACACGCCGCCTCGATGGATGCTCCCAATCATTATTTTCCCATAGTTGGAAGAATCCAGTTTGGAAAGGGGCTTGCGGGTAATCGGCGAGTTTGGGGCAGCTACGATTTCTACCACTTCGGCATCAAAACCATGCAGGTGCGCCACGGAAAGCAGCTCGCCCCTGCGAATGAATTTTAGAATCTCGTTGCCGGCCAGTATCTTTTTGTTCAAAGCGATATCTGATCCCATTGTTGCCGCCAGCACCAGATAATCTTCTTTGTTAACCAGGGCAATACATTTACTTTGCTTGCCGCGCGAATTGCCATTGGGCGAATTCATCAGGTGCTTGGCCAGTACGCAGCTCATGATATTGGTTTCGTTTTCACCGGTGGCGGTGATAAAGGTATCCATTTCCAAAAGTCCCGCTGAAATCAGCACATCTGAATCCGACCCGTCACCTTGCATCACTTCTGTGTCCGTCAGTGCAAAGGAAAGCTCCTGGGCAGCGCGTTCATCTTTCTCGATCAGCCTGACCTCGAATGATTTGCCCAGCAGCTCAGCCAGGCGGCGTCCTACCAGGCCGCCGCCTATAATCATCACCCGGTGGCGTTTCTGTTGTTCGACACCTGTGATGCCCATCAGACGGGGTAGATTTTCGTTACTGACCATAAAAAAGGCTTGATCCTGCGGTAATAACTCGTGCTCACCGCCGGGGATCAGCGTGGTGATTCCCCGCGCAATCGCAACGACCCGGAATGGAAATTCACGATGCTCTTTAGAGATATCTTTCAGTTTTTTGTAAGCCAGCGGCGATTTCTCAGGAATACGGGAGGCCATGACCTGTATTTGCCCCTCGGCCACATCGATGATGTCGTTGCCGGCTCTCAGTTTAATCAGCCTGAAAATTTCCTGGGCAGCCAACTCTTCCGGATGAATGATCAGATCAATTTTAAGATCCTTGGCGTTCAGAATGGAATCTTTGTCCCCGAACTCCGTGGAGCGCACCCGGGCTATTTTGCGTGGAATGCCGAAGCGGTCGGCAATCAAGCAGGCCATCATATTGACGGCATCATTATCGGTAACCGCAATAAGACAATCCATCTTTGCGGCACCGGCCTCGCGCAAGCATTCGATACTCATAGCATTACCCTGAGTCAGGCGGGCATCTAAATTGCCATCGGCATGGCGAATCATTGCGCTATCCGACTCAATGACCGTGATTGCGTAACCTTCATGCACCAGGCGCTTGGCCAGGTAATAGCCGACGCCCCCCAGCCCCAAAATCAGGATGTTAGTCGATTCTGTCGGTTTATTTCCATTCATGGATCAAACGATTTTACACTGCGCATCAGTTAAAAGATTAATCCGTATCTGAGGGGCGGAACCCGAGTGCAAAATCCAAGATATCCGCGACGCGGATCTGCTCTCGAGCTAACCGATCGCGCCCCAACCGGATTTG
>JAHEIW010000349.1 GCA_024639185.1 Deltaproteobacteria bacterium
ATGGAACAGCTGACCAAAAGGCCCTGGAGACCATTAGCCCTGAAGAAGCCAGACGCTTTATGGTCGACGGTCATTTTGCCGCCGGCAGCATGCTGCCTAAAATTCAGGCGGCGCTTGAATTTATCGAGCACGGCGGTGATACCGCAATCATTACAAGTCCGCCATTATTAAAGGCAGCCGTCAGGGGCGAGGCCGGTACGCGTATTTGCCGCTAGCGGTGACTCGGATGAGCAAAAGATATGTGGTTTACAAACCGCAAAAAGATAGGAAACCATGATAAAATTTACCTTAAACGGCACAGACACATCCTATGATGGTGATCCAAAACAGTCGCTGTTAAACTATTTGAGAGAGACCGCCGGCATTGTCTCTGTCAAAAACGGCTGCAGCGGGGAAGCCACCTGCGGTGCCTGCCTGGTGGAGGTCAATGCCAAACCCGCGCTTTCCTGTGTAACCCCCATGCAAAAGGTAAACGCTGCTCGCATCGTCACCATTGAAGGTTTTCCCAAAAGTCTGCGTCAAACCCTCGGCCGGGCATTTGTGGCCAAAGGCGCCGTGCAATGCGGTTTTTGCACACCCGGGTTTTTATCGCGCGCCAAAATACTTCTGGAGAGCAACCCGCAGCCCAGCCGGCAAGAAATCATCAAGGCGCTGCGATTTAACCTTTGCCGTTGTACCGGTTACATCAAAATTGTCGATGCCATCCAACTGGCAGCCGAGCACATCCGAAAAAATCAGGAACTTCGATTATCCGCCAGCGGCAGGGTTGGATCGTCTCAGCCCAAATACGATGCCTATGATAAGGCTGTGGGTCGCAGCGCATTTATTGATGATATGCGTATCGATGGCATGCTGTATGCCGCCTTAAGATTCAGCGACCATGCGCGAGCGCAAATCCGTAAAATCGATATTGCCGCAGCCGAAAAGATGACGGGTGTGGTGCGGGTTTTCACTGCCAGCGACATTCCCGGTGAACGCACCATTGGCGTTATCCACCAGGACTGGCCGGTCATGATTGCAGCCGGCGAGACCACGCGGTACATTGGAGATGTCCTGGCCGGCGTGGTGGCTGAAAACGAAGCCCTTGCCCGCCGGGCCGCAGCGGCGATCGAAGTGGAATATGATGTCAAAGAACCGTTAACCAATGTGCATCTTGCCGAAAGCAGCCCGATTAAAGTTCACGATTCAGGCAACCTGTTGAGTGTCTCCCATATTCAACGCGGCGACGACATCGATTCGGTGCTCAAGGCATCGGCCCATGTGGTACAAGCCACATTTGACACCCAGCGGGTGGAGCACGGATTTCTGGAAACCGAGGTGGCGATTGCGTTGCCGATGGGCTCGGATGGAATCGAGTTGTACGTGCAAAGCCAGGGCGTGTATGAAGATCAGCGACAGATCGCCAAAATTCTCGGTATTACCAGCGAAAAGGTCAGCGTAAAGTTGGTGCCCACCGGAGGAGGATTTGGCGGCAAGGAAGATTTGACCGTTCAGGGGCACGCGGCTGTTTTCAGTCGTCTGCTGCAAAAACCCGTCAAGGTCAGTTTAAGCCGCGCGGAATCCATTCGCATGCACCCCAAGCGTCACCCTTTTCACATGCAATATACGCTGGGCTGCGATGAAAACGGCAAGCTGACCGGATTGTCGGCTCGCATTCTGGGGGATACCGGCGCTTATGCCTCATTGGGGGGTGAAGTGCTGGAGCGGGCTGCCGGCCATGCCACCGGAGCTTATTTTGTACCGCATGTCGATATCGAATCCAAAGCCGTTTATACAAACAATATCCCCTGCGGCGCCATGCGGGGTTTTGGTGTCAACCAGGTCACCTTTGCCATGGAAGGCTGCATCGAGCAGCTTTGCGCCCAGGGCGGGTTTGATCCCTGGCAGTTTCGTTTTGACAATGTTCTTGATACCGGTAAGGCAACGGCCACCGGACAAATTCTGGGTGAAGGCGTGGGCCTAAAAGAAACATTGCTGGCCGTCAAAGATGAATTTTACGCGGCTAAAACAGCCGGACTGGCCTGCGGTCTAAAAAATTGCGGCATCGGCAACGGGGTGCTCGAAGCGTGTGACGTTAAAATTGAGATCAAATCAGAAAATCACATCCTTTTGCAGCACGGCTGGACCGAGATGGGCCAGGGGGTGGATACCGTCGCCCAGCAAATTCTTTGCGAAGAGATTAGGATTGATGATCCAGGCTGTATTGAAGTCAGCGTTAATACGGAATCCAAAGCACAGGCCGGCATGACGACTGCCAGCCGCGCGACATTCCAGATGGGGCATGCCATTATCAGCGCGGCGCGTGATCTCAAAAAGGATCTGACCACCCAGAGCCTGGCGCAATTGAGCGGCAAAGTTTACAGCGGTCGCTGGGTTTGTGACTGGACGACCCCTCTGGGTGAAGCGGGCGAAGTCCTGACCCATTATTCTTACGGATACGCCACCCATCTGGTGATCCTGAACGCAAACGGCCAGGTGGATCGTGTCATCGCAGCCCATGACGGCGGGCGCGTCATCAATCCCACCCTGTTTGAAAGCCAGATCGAAGGTGCGGTGGTCATGGGGCTCGGCTATGCGTTCAGCGAAGAGCTTCCCATGGAAGACGGTCAACTGAAGTCCAAACGTTACGGCAAGATGGGAATCCCGCGTATAAAGGATGTGCCCCATATCGTGGTTGAGATGGTGGAAGTCAGAGACCCGTTGGGCCCCTATGGTGCCAAAGGCGTCGGAGAGATCGGCAACATCCCGACGGCCGGCGCTGTTGCCAATGCGCT
>JAHEIW010000123.1 GCA_024639185.1 Deltaproteobacteria bacterium
GGAAAAACATTAGCACGATCGCCAATCTCAAGGATCAGAAAAAATCATAATCCCGGCCAGGCTCCCCAAAATCGGCACCAAAAACGTTTACAAGGTCCTTCCGTCGATTCTCGACTTCATTATTGATAATTTGACAGTCGCATTCCAATTTTACGCCAAGCCGTTCTTCTATTGCATCTTTGGCCGCATAGGGATCAAATTCAAGATCTATACAATATTCCCAAAGATGCTGCCAAGGCTTCCAATCTAAATTTCGTTTATCGTGAAGCTGACCGCAAGTGTATTGATTATAATTATGTCGACTGCCTTTCATCTCGACCCGTTGCAATTTGTTTTTTAGATACTCCGTAAGGCCTCTGAAAAATTTTTTATATTCCCCATCATGTTCGAGAATATCGCCGGTGAATTCATAGCTGCGACATGGTTTAGGTTTGGCCATTTTTAGTTTCTCCGTTATTTTATGTGGGGTTTTGATGCTATTGTGTATACGATGTGTTGATATGGATTTTTGCTCATTATATTGCCCCTTTCTCTGTCGCTGATTGAGAATCATATTTGGTTATGATTTTGTTCGGGGTCAAAATGCGATTGAGTTATTTTGTTGGAGTTTGATATGTTTTGGCAAGGGATAATCGAAGTAAGAAAGGAAGCAAAATGACCGGATTTTGGGAAACTTGAATAGACCTTTAGAATGATCTTTAAATGCCGACTTAAACCGTCGGAGTGGCTCTCTGTGGTGAGTTCTCGGGAAGAATTGGATCATAGGATTGTTACCACTGCTGCCTTCATCTGCGACGGTTTTAACGTAGTTTTAGAATTGAAATGAAAAAAATTTTTTGAAATTAAAAAATAGTGCAAAATGAAAGATCGCGGTAACTTTTCAAAAGACGGTTCTGTACCTGGTCGAATTCGTTAAGTGCAACTTTTTATCCTACACTAAAAAGAAGCAGCAGTATCCTTATTGCCTGACCATTTAAATTTTACCTCCTGTTGCCTGAATCCTTTGCCTTTGCCTGTTCTTTATCCTCCCTTGTCCTGACTATTAAACAATTTTTTGGCAATAGATCTATTGCTTTTAACTTCTTACAATTCCCTCAGGTAGATCTTAAAAAATTAATGGTCCTGACAAAAGCCTCCCGGCAGGGAGGATTTTGTCCTATTATATATCTCTGGCAGCCCAGGATCCTGAACCCCGCGTCCGTTTTCGCACATTCGGCGACTCGGCCCTGGAATTCGAGCTGTTGTGCTGGGCCAAACGGCCCCATGATCGCGGCAGGCTTATGCACGAATTGAACACCGGCATATACCATGCTTTTGACGAAGCCGGCGTCGAGATCCCATTTCCACAACGAGATGTGCATCTTAAAAATGAATCATAGCCCCGCTGGCGGTCAGCGCGAACACACCATAAACTGCCAGGCCGGAAAAAAACCCCGTCATCCCCATCAGCGCCTAATCCACAGCAGACAGTGGCTCGATGAGCGCCGCTTCGCCAGGGCGCGAAACCCTTGCCTTCACCGTCCCTGGTCAGGAGGTAAAATAAAATGACCGTGTTATCTGGCAGATCCCGGACTCTTTCCAAAATTTGACCAAACGGCAGGCGGGTCAGGTAAATGAAGTCGAGTGCTTCGGCATAGGGGTCAAGTGCTTTGCGAAATTCTTTTTCAAACAATAGATCGGTTTTGGAGGCCCCATTCACAATCGCAACTTGCCGGGTCTGCGGATGGATCTTGAGCGCTGTTTCCAACAACCCGGCGTAATCGACATCCGCCAGGACACCGGTAACCATAGGTCTAATATTTAGCCCCTTAAGCTGTTCCCGCAGGATTCCGGTAAAGACAACGGGAGTTCGCGGAAAAGGGTCATATCCGTGGGCGACGACCAGACTCAGCGACGGAGCGGAATACGCAATAATCAGATCGACTTTTTTCCCGGAGAATTTATAGCGGTTTAAGTCAATTATATACTGATGTGCATCCCGCTTGGGATTGCGGTATAGATCCATATATTCGATGAAATAATCAATGCGATATTCCGTGTCTGCCTTTAAGCTGGACTTGATTCCTTTTATTACCTTTGGGTACGCCGGCAGGTCACTCTGGCCGGGAAAAAGGATCAAAACGCGCTTTGCATCTTTTAATTCAGCTCCGTAAGTCAAGGAATGAAGCAAAAAAAAGGATAGGAATGCTAACCAAAACAAATTCAGCCTGTTAGTAAAGCAAAAGCTTAAGATGGATTGCTGCTGAGACCGGATATTTTTCATGGAATCAAACAAAATTCTAGCCTCGTAGTAATCGATCGAAATCGACGAATAAAAGCGAATTAATGTTAATTATCAGGAAAATAGTTTGATGTGGATGACCTAAAATAAAGGCTGGCTCGCATGACTATAAGATTTAGAAGGATAACAGCTGGTCAATATCACGCTACCGCCCCAGTAAACTTCAAAGCAACGATAGTATTCAATAAATCTACCTGATTGACGTAAAAATATGCCGAAAAGTGTCATCTGTCAATTTAAACTTCCGCGATGGATAAAAAGCTTCGATGTTGAGAGTAGAGGATCAGACGGTTGCTTCGACAACGTTTGCGATACACGGGTCTTTGTAAGATGCTGCAAAAATGGAATAGAGGATAAGTCGATCTTGCATAACACATTTTTATTGCATACAGGATTGCCTTCTATTTGATTTAACGTTCTGTAAGATAATAAGTTTAAAATACTTTTATCGTCTACACCACCCCGCTTCTTATCATCGCGCACCTGGAGCAGTTAAAAGGGAAACGCCTGCGCGATCATCATTTGCACCTTGAAGTCCTCTTCAGATACGGCGGTATCAAGGCGGGCCACAATCTTTTTGGCCCATGCTCTGACGCCCAGTCCCAGGCTCCACTTCATATCAGTGTGCAATGTTTCAATGTGCCATGATTTCTTCAATGCTTTGATCTGCTGCCGTGGCTCATGAGGACATTCAGCGATTACTTGACAAACGACGAAAATGCTTTAGGATCATTGAATAAATTCCATCTGAGAGGGCATCATGAATCAAGCAATAAAAATTCTTTTCCTGGGAATCCTTTCCCTTGTTCTACTAACAGGATGTGAAAAGGAGCCTGCGGTCCGGCAGCCGGTTCGACCGGTGAAGGCCGTCAAGGTTGCCGATTTTGAGGAGGTCATGCGGCGAACATTCCCGGGGCGAGCCTCTGCCACCGAGGAGGTGGACCTGTCGTTTCGCATTCCGGGGCGTTTGATGACCTTGCCGGTGGATGTGGGGGATGATGTCAAAACCGATGATGTCGTTGCCAGGCTTGATCCGCATGACTATCAGGTTCAGCTGCAGTTGGTTCAGGGACAACTCGAAAACGGGCGGGCCGCATTGAACCGCGCGGAATCCGAGTACAAGCGTGTCATGCGAATTCAACAGCAGGACCCGGGCGCGATCAGTCAAAGCATGGTCGACAGTGCTTTGGAAGCCAGAGACCGCGCCAAGGCCGACATCAGATCCTTAGAGGCATCCCTGCAAAGTGCACAGGACAACGTCAGCTACACTTATTTGAGCGCACCATGGAATGGCACCGTGGTCAAGAAGTATGTTAAAAATTTTCAAGACGTACTGGCCAAGGAGAAAATCGTGCGTCTTGTCGATGACTCCGAGATCGAGTTTAAGGTTTACGTACCCGAACACCTGATCATTTTAGTGCCATATGTCACCCAGCTTTTTGTGGAGTTTAGTCCCTTTCCCGGGCGAAAAATTCCCGCAACCATCAAAGAGGTCGGCAAAGAGGCATCCCAGACTACCCGGACATATCCGGTGACGCTGATCATGGATCAGCCCGAAGACATCCAGATCCTTCCGGGCATGGCCGGTACCGTCACGGCCGATAGCATTCCCCCGGAGGCCATCAATGAGAAGGGTATTGTCGTTCCGGCAGCGTCGGTCTTTTCCGCCGATGAGAAAAATGTGTTTTATGTCTGGGTCATCGAGGCTGAAACGAAAACTGCCCAACGCAGGGAGGTAAAGGTCGGCCCGCTGACTTCCACCGGTATCCGCATTCAGTCGGGGCTCAATCCCGGGGAATGGATTGCCAGCGCGGGGGTCCACTCGATTCGCGAAGGACAGAAAGTGCGCATTCTGACACAACCTGGAGAGGAGATGCCCAAATGAGTCTGCCGGCGCTTGCCATCGAAAAAAAAACGGTCACCTATTTCGCCGTGTTCCTGCTGCTCTTTGGCGGCATATTCAGCTACTTTCAGCTCGGCCAGCTCGAGGATCCCGATTTTACCATCAAAACCGGGGTGATTATCACACCCTATCCCGGCGCTACCCCGCAAGAGGTGGAACTGGAGGTCACCGATCGCATCGAAAAAGCAATACAGGAGATGCCGCAACTTGATACCCTGTTTTCTTTTTCGAAGGCCGGCCTTTCCATCATCAAGGTTGAAATGAAGCAAATTTACTGGGCCGATGCGCTGCCCCAGGTCTGGGATGAAATGCGCAAAAAAATCAGTGACAATCTTCCTTACTTTCCGCCTGGGGCAGGCGATCCGAAAATCATGGACGACTTCAGCTTTGTGTACGGTTTTGTTCTGGCGGTCACCGGCGATGGGTATGACTATGAAGAACTTAAAAATTACGTGGACTATATCCGCAAGGAGCTGAGCCTCGTGGAGGGCGTTTCCCGGGCCGAGCTCTGGGGCGAGCAACCCAAGGTCATCTATCTGGACATCTCCAAAGAACAGCTGGCGGAATCCAAGCTGTCACCTGAAGACTTTATGGCGAGCCTGGCCACCCAGAACATGGTGCTCGATGCAGGTGCGGTTGAGATCGGCAGCGAACGTTTCAGAATCGAACAGAGCGGCACATTCAAATCACCTGAAGAGATCGGCGAACTGGTGCTGCGTGGCTCCCTGGCTGACGTGGCGCAAATTGGTATTGCCCAGACGACCCCCCGGGCGGAACTGCCCGTCGGAGCCGTTGAAAATATCCGCTCATCCGAGCTGATTGCCATCAAGGATTTGGCTACTGTTCGACGCGGCTATCTGGAGCCCCCGCTGACCTTGATGCGGTTTAACGGCCAGCAGGCACTGGCCATTTCTCTCGCAAACGTCTGGGGCGGCAACGTGGTGGACACCGGCCGGAATCTCGACGAGCGGCTCAATGAACTCATCGCCGAACTGCCTGTGGGCATCAACATCGACAAGATTGCATGGCAGTCGGACCTGGTTACCAAGTCGGTCAACGATTTCATGATCAACCTGGCCGAGGCGGTCGCCATCGTGCTGGTCGTTTTGACCCTGGCCATGGGATGGCGTATGGGAGTGGTCATCGGCTCCAGCTTGATCCTTACCATCCTGGGTACCTTCATCATGATGGCCGTTATGGAGTTGCAACTGCAGCGCGTCTCGCTGGGCGCCCTGATCATTGCCCTGGGAATGATGGTTGATAACGCAATTGTGGTGGCGGACGGTTTTGCGGTCCGACTGAAGAAAGGCATGAATCGTAAGGAGGCCGCCATCGAAGCGGCCTGGCAGCCGGCCTGGCCGCTGCTGGGAGCTACCCTGGTGGCGGTGATGGCCTTTTATCCAATTTTTGCCGCCACCACCGACACCGGTGAATACGCACGTTCGCTGTTTATTTGCGTGGCCATATCGCTGCTGTTGAGTTGGATCCTGGCTGTGACCGTTACCCCCCTCCTATGCATCAACCTTCTGCCGGATCCTAAAGAAGGGGAAGCTGATCCCTACGCCGGTAAGTTATTTCGAATCTTCAAGGGAGCTTTAGGAAAAGCCATCGGTTTTCGGTGGATCACCCTGGCAGCAACGGCGGGACTGTTGATTGCCTCATTGGTGGGCTTCACCCAGGTAGAGCAAATGTTTTTTCCGGACTCGACCCGGCTGCAGTTCATGATCGATTACTGGGCACCCGAGGGCACAAGGATTCAGAGAGTCTCCGCAGATCTAAAGCCCATTGAAGAGAAACTATTGAAGAATCCGCGGGTCAAAAACGTTGGTACATTTGTCGGTGCCGGCGGACCAAGGTTCTATATTCCGGTAGACCCTGAACTTCCCTTCCCTTCTTTTGGTCAGTTGGTCGTCAACACTCAGACCCTTGAAGATGTTGATGTCCTGATCCAGGAGATGGAACCCTGGCTGAATGAGAATTTTCCCCAGGCGTTGGTACGCGTTCGCAAATACAGTGTGGGCCCGAGCGATACTTGGCCCTTTGAAGCCCGGTTCAGCGGGCCGGGAGACGCCGATCTCACAACACTGCGTTCGATCGCCCGCAAAGGCATGGAAATTTTAGAGAATAACCCGCTGGCCAAGGATGTTCGCTCCGACATGCGCCAGCCTGTCAATAAAGTGGTCACTGAATACAACCAGGCCCGTGCCCGCTGGTCGGTAGTTTCACGCCTGGATCTGGCCCGGACAACGAAGTTGGCCTACGATGGGATGACCGTGGGGCTTTATCGGCAAGATACGGATCTGTATCCCATCATTCTGCGTTTTGTAGAAAAAGAGCGCCGTGATTTCCCGGAGACCATGGACGTGACACCGATCCGTCCCTCGCTGCTCGTCGATACGGTCCCTGTCGGTCAGGTGACCAGCGACATTCGGATGGATTCTGAAGATCCGATCATCGTGCGCTGGAACCGCAGAAGAGCTGTCACGGTTCAGGCTTCCCCTAACAATGTCACTTTCCCAACGCTATTGGAGAGCGTGCGCCAGGAATTCGAGTCGATTCCATTGCCGCCCTCTTACAAACTGGAGTGGCAGGGAGAATACTACAGCACCCGGGATGCCCAGATGTCTCTGGTACCGGGTTCCATTCCCGCCGCGGTGGTTGTGCTCTCTATTATTATCTTCCTGTTCAATGCTATCCGACCACCACTCATCATCCTGCTGGCAATTCCGCTGGGGATTATCGGCATCACGGCCGGTCTCCTGCTGCTCGGTATTCCATTCGGTTTTATGGCGCTGCTCGGCGCCATGAGCCTGGTGGGAATGATGATCAAAAACGCGATCGTTTTGCTGGACCAGATCAATATTGAAAAGGCCGCCGGCAAAAGCCCCTTTAATGCGGTAATGGATTCAGCGGTCTCCCGTCTGGTGCCGGTGATATTGGCTGCGGCAACGACGGTGCTGGGTGTGATGCCTTTGCTGCAGGATATTTTTTGGGTATCCATGGCGGTAACTATTATGGCAGGTCTGACAGTCGGCACTATGGTGACAATGATCATCGTTCCGGTTTTTTATGCGACACTTTACCGGATCGCTTCACCCCGGCCGAACAAAGATGGGGAGCCAGCCGCATGAACCAAAACGATTTTTAAAGGAGGCAGTTAATGAAAATATTTGCGATGATAGTAGCCTTGTTATTCTTATTGCTACCGGTCCCGCTGCCAGCAGAAACTTCTCCTGAAATCGATGTCGAAAAATTATTTGCTCTAAAAAAGGAGCTTGTCAAAGACAGCATGCAGTTAACCGAAAGAGAAGCTGCGGCTTTTTGGCCCTTGTATGATGATTATGAAAAAAAGGCGATAGATATATTCAACAGACGGGCATCGCATATCAGAAAATACATTCAAGAGCACAAAAGCCTGTCGGATGAGATGGCCAAATTAATGATGAGAGACTACCTGCAAATGGAGGCCGATGCACTGAAAAACAAGCGCGCCTTAGTCGCAAAACTCAGCAAAAAATTGCCCCTCAAAACAGTATATCAGTTTTTCGTGTTTGAGGAATTAGTTGAAGCAGGTTTCTTCAGTCAAATTGCGGAAAATTTGCCTCCAATTGAGTGAATTCCGGACGTGTTGATTTATAGCAGCTTTTTAATAAAGCTATTTACTGAAGAACGACGGCTGACTTTAACATAAAATGATAATAAGCAATGGTGAATTAAACCTAAAGAGGGATTGGCAATATAGACATTGTCGAGAATTGGGTAGTCGCAGACTATGGATTCAATCTACATACTAATCGCCTTTGTTTTGGGTTTTGCCGCTAGACAAGTGGGGCTGCCGCCGCTCGTCGGCTACCTGATTGCCGGCTTTTTGCTCAATGCAATGAACTTTACCGGCGGCGCCCTGATTGTCGAATTAAAAGATTTCGGTGTAACCCTGCTTTTATTTACCATCGGATTGAAATTGAGGCTCAGCAGCCTGGCAAAACCGGAAGTGTGGGCCGGCACGACCATTCATGCGCTCATTACTGTCATTGTGTTCGGTGCCGGGATCTATTTGCTTTCGGCTGCAAACCTGCCCCTGTTCAACACCCTGGATTTTAGGCTGGCCTTAATGATTGCATTTGCATTGAGCTTCTCCAGCACGGTGTTCGCGGTCAAAGTTTTGGAAGGCAAGGCCGAAATGTCGGCGTTGCACGGACGTGTGGCGATCGGCATCCTGATTATGCAGGACATATTGGCGGTTATTTTCATCACCGCATCGACGGGCAAACTTCCTTCCCCCTGGGCGCTGCTGGTACCCGTCATACTCTTTGCCATCCGTTGGCCCCTTTTTAAAGTTATGGATCGTTGCGGCTACGGTGAATTGCTCATTCTCTTCGGCTTGCTTTTGTCCATGGTCATCGGAGCTGACGGATTTTCAGCTGTTGGGCTCAAACCCGATCTGGGTGCGCTGATACTCGGCATTCTAGTAGCCGGTCACCCGAAATCCAAGGAGCTTGCCAAAACGCTGTTCAGTTTTAAAGAAATTTTTCTGATCGGATTCTTTCTGAGCATCGGCTTGGGCGGTTTGCCCAGCTTATCGGAACTGCTGGTTGCAGCGTTGTTCGTGCTGGTACTGCCGTTCAAGGTAGTCCTGTTTTTCTTGCTTTTGTCCCGATTTAAATTGAGGGCACGCACCGCACTGTTGGGATCATTCAGCCTGGCGAACTATAGCGAATTTGGACTGATCGTCGCCGGCATTGGTGTGGCAAACGGTTGGATCGGAAATGAGTGGCTCATCGTCATCGCAATCGCGCTGTCAGCGACCTTTATTTTGGCATCACCCTTGAATGCTGCCGCAAATAAGATCTATACCCGTTTCGCCGATCGCTTGAAAACTTACGAAACTAAAAAGCGCCACCCTGATGATCAACCCATCGATCCGGGAAGTGCCGAGATCGCCATCTTCGGCATGGGACGCGTCGGCACCGGTGCTTATGATTTTATGCGCGTTAATACCGACGATATCGTTATCGGTATTGATCATGATCCTTTGACCGTAAAAACGCATCAGCAGGCGGGCCGCAACGTTGTTTTAGGAGACCCGGCGGACAAAGACTTTTGGATTCGAGCGACTGAAGGCAGACACGAGCAAATTAAACTGGTCTTGCTGACCCTGCCAAACCATGCAGCAACTATGGCGGCCGCCCAAGCGATCGTTGGGATACGAGACGATGTCTTCATTGCAGCGACAGCCCAGTTCGATGATGAAATCGCCGAGCTCAGGGACTTGGGAGTTCAGGCCGTGCACAATTTCTACGCCGGCGCCGGCGCCGGACTGGCCGAACAAGTTTTCGAAAAATTCAAAGCCATCAAGGCAGTCGCAAGTCAAACAGTTAAATAACAAGCAACATTTTATCACAAAAACAACATTTAGGCCCAATAGTGTCCCGTTAAGATTTCAATAATTTCAATTGGATATGGCTACTATAATTTCGTTTTTGTAGCCAGCCTTTGTCAACGCCTGTAAAATGGGCATTTTCTCAAACAAAGTAATGCTTAAAATCTGTAGAATTGTGTAAAGAGTTAAATGGATTTCCAACCATTTTTTTCATCATGGCAACCAAAACATAGATCAATACCGCAATCCAGATTTGCGTTTTTACCGATTTTCAGAAGTTCCAAAGAAGCTCTTGACTTGCAGATGCTGTTTGATCCATTTAAAAAAAATTTCCACCCGCCATCGATAACGATATACATTTTCAAATAATTAATTTCTTGAATTTACAATGTTCGTTGATTTTAAAAGAACAGGCCGCATAACAAGAGGAAAGAATAATGAGAATTCTGTCCAAGCGCTTTAGATCAATGCTTACATTATTGATCATCACCATTTTAGCAGCTACACTGCAGGCAGAGGAAGTGGAAAATAAAATTATGTCACCCTAATTTTTCCTACCGCCGAGGAAGACGTGCTCGGCCAGGGAAAATGGCAGGCCGGTCCGGCGGCGATCATTGCAAGGCTTGCGCCCAATGTTGGCGGATTTAACTTGGGAGCTCTCGTGCAACACTGGTGGTCGTATGCGGGAGATGGTGATCGCGAAGACACGAGTCAAACCGACATCCAATATTT
>JAHEIW010000035.1:0-5594 GCA_024639185.1 Deltaproteobacteria bacterium
CGTCGCTTTTTCGGCGGCTGCCGGCGATAACCCTAAAGTGGTTCTGGAAACATCCAAAGGCAAAATAGTGCTCGAGCTGTATGCGGAGCAGGCCCCGGTAACCGTCAAGAATTTTTTAGCCTACGTAGACGCTAAATATTACAACAACACCATTTTTCATCGCGTGATCCCCAATTTCATGATCCAGGGAGGCGGTTTTTCGGCCGACTTGCAGAAAAAAAAGACGCGCGCGCCAATCCGCAATGAAGCCGACAACGGGCTGCCCAACTTGCGCGGCACCATCGCGATGGCGCGCACGCCAAATCCGCACAGTGCCAGCGCTCAATTTTTTATTAACACGAAGGATAATGACTTCTTGAATCACAAAGACAAAAGCCCCCAGGGCTGGGGGTATGCGGTATTCGGACATGTGGTGGAAGGCATAAAGGTTGTGGATGGTATTTCGAGCGTAAAGACCGTCACGCGGGGTCGCTTGCGGGATGTGCCGGCTGAACCCGTTTTCATCACCCGGGCAACCCGGTTACCCTGAGTGCTTCAGCGCCGGTGGCAACGGTCTCAGCCTTTGCTGATTCGTCTCTCGCTGGTGAAAGCGTGAATGAAAAAAAAGACAATGGCGCCGGCGAACAATAAAATGGCCAATGGCATTGTCATCAGGGTTTCTGCCACGCTTTGAACATAGATTGAAGAGATCCCGTCAACCCATTCGATGGTTGAACTATCGACAAGATCGGCAAGGCTGATGTTTTCATAATTAAAATCATCGGATACACCCATATCCATGAATGCGATCATGATCTGGTAGACGAACAAAGATATGGATACCAGCAACAAACTGATTCCGATCAAAGCGGATATCGACATAGTCATTGTCTCCTGGCTATTCTAGCCTCCAGCGGACCGGCCACCTTCCAGTATTTGCAATGCATTCTCAAGCACCTGCTGCGGTGGAATTTGCTTTAAGCACAAATTATCGCCATCGCAGGGAGAGTTGCGATGGTTATAAGCGGTCAGGCATGGTGAGCAGGGCAGGGGATTGTAAAACAGCATCACTTTGTCGTCAACCGGGCCATACAAATCCGGGGTTTCAGGTCCATAAAATATAATGGTCGGAACCGGTGTCAGGGCAGCAAATTGTCCCGGGCCGCCATCGTTTGTAATTAACAGCTTTGCAAACTGGAAGATCAGCATCAATTCTCGTACGGTGCGGGTATATCCGGTCAAATCGATGCAGGCCGGATGGTTGCAATCTGATAGAATTGCCGCTGCCAGCTGTTTGTCTGTCGCCAGACCGACGATGCCCACGGCATATCCCTTTTTTATTAATTCACCGGCAACCAGGCTGTAATAATGGCGCGGCCAGGCCCTGATGGGTAATATTCCACCGCCGGGGTAGATGAGAATCAATTTTTTGCTGTCAATGGCCCGAAAATCGGTTTGCAGACGGGCCTGCATGGCGTCAATTTCAGGTTTTGTAAACTCAATTGCCGGTGCTTTCAAATTGTTGCGCCGCGCCGGCTGCTTGACCTTTGGCGTGCTGACCGAGGCAATCGCTGAGACCAGATTAAGAAACTGCTGCGAGATATGATGATAGGGGTTGAACAGTACGGGGCGATTGATAAAAGCGCCGCGGTACAATCCTTCCTGCGTGTGCGGATGAAAGCCGACGCGAATCCGGGCTCCGCTCAAGAATGATACAATGCTGCTGATTCTGGCAAACAGCTCACAATCGATGACGACATCAATTTTGAGTTTGCGAATTTGATTCAACGCGCGCAGGCAATCCATGGCAAAGGCGCCAAAAGTGGCATCGCGGATGGTCAAAATGTTTTTCTCCGGGGTCACATCCAGCAGCGTCAACATTTCTTTGTTCTTATCGAACAAGAGACCATATAATTCAGCACCCGGGTAGCGCTTCTTTATTTGCTGGAACATGGGGTAGGCCAGCACAAGGCTTCCCATCTCGGAAAGTAAAATGACCAGAAACTTTTTGGGCTGAAATCCGTCATCCTCATCCCGGCTTTGGCGATAGAAAAGCGAAAGAATCCGGCAGATCATTGCGCCGATATAGCGATCTATTTTGCGTTGAAAACCGATATTCATACTGGCCCAAATTCCATCATTGGGAATATTTTTAGGTTTTGCGCGCTAACGTCACCAATGTCGCCCCCCAACCGCCGGCCTCCGGAGGCGCATCGCTGTAGTGACTGACCAACGAATGGTTATCCAGGATCTGATGCACCTGCCTTTTCTGGATCCCCTTGCCTTTGCCGTGAATAACTCGCACGGAAAAAATTCCCTCTTTGATACATTCTGAAAAATACGTGTTTAAAAGATCGGGTATATCCCGCGGTCGAAACGTGTGCAGATCCAGAACATCTTCGATGGGTATCCGAATGGGGTCCATAGTCAAATGTCGGGTCGCTTCCTTTGCTGTCAGGGTCGCGGTGCTTGATTTTGACCGTTAAGATAGATAAGCTTTGGGACAACGGCCATAAAACCGTTTGTGACGCCGCTTAACCGGGCGATCATTTGCGCAGCACCGGCACCGGCAAGCACCTGAATCGTTCAATATTTAAATAATATCAAATTATTAAAGGCGTGTACATGATAATAATGAAGTTTGTCGGGTTACTCATATTTGCCTATCTGCTGGGTTCCATCCCGTGGGGCCTGATCCTGGCGCGCATTTTTAAACGTGCGGATATCCGACGGAAAGGCAGCGGCAACATCGGAGCCACCAATGTCACCCGGCAAGCCGGTGTCCTGCCCGGTTTATTGACATTGGCCGGCGATGTTGGCAAGGGCGCATTACCGGTTTATCTGGCACGCTGGGCCTTAGGTGCTGCTGATGGTTCCGGCGACACCTATTTGGCGGCCGTTGCCCTAGCTGCTTTTTTGGGGCATTGTTTTCCCGTATACCTTAAATTTCGTGACGGTGGCAAAGGCGTCGCAACCGCAGCGGGATGCTTTGCGGTGATTTCGCTGACAGCTGTTTCAGCGGCATTCGTCTTATTTGCAGTCACACTGCTGATCTCCCGACGGGTTTCGGGGGGCTCGCTGTGTGCCGCGGCCGCCCTGCCGGTGAGCATCTGGATCACCACCGGCTCCCTCATTTTAACGATTGCCGCCGCCGTTGTTGCGCTGCTCATTTTTGGGCGTCATCGTGCGAACATCAAACGACTTTTGGCCGGAAAGGAACCGGCTTTCAAACTGCGCAAAGCCCCCTCCAACAGATAATTTTGCTTTATAAACCGCTGCAGCTGACCACCGTTTTTTTCTAAACTCATTGCTGAAACACTAAACGAGCCGTCATTCCAATAATAGCCATATCGAGGACGAGGACGCCTACGAGGGTGAAGGGGAGAAACACTGCCGGGTATCGAGCTCGTCCTCGCCTATTAGTGTCAACTATCGATCACCTGAGTAAAACCCACACAAAGGTGATCATGCCGGCCAGAATAAACTGGGTTTCAAGTAAAAATTCCAGTCGTATTCCCGGAAACATCCGGGCGCGTTCATAGGCCAATACAATGAGCGCAATAAACACCGGGCAGAGCATCAGGGCAAATCCCAGGCCTGACGTCAGGCCTAAAGCGCTCAAAGCGGCCAGTGCCGCAGTCAACAGGATCAAAATAATTTTTAACACCTGCATCGAACGCTTTTCTCCCAGAAGGATGGGTATGGTCTCTTTGCCCACCAGGCGGTCACCCTGCATATCCAGGATGTCAAAAAATGCCGTTCGGGCAAAAACAATGCCAATGGCCCACAGCGCCACCAGCACATTCATCCAATGTAAACTGCCGAATTTAGACAGGGGCGGCAGAATGGCCGTGACAATGCCCCAGGCAACTGCAATCAAAAGCGTTTTTGACCCGGGAATATCTCTTAATTTTTGGTACCTGGCACCGGTTAGCCATAGGGGTATGATTTTCAGATTGTATGAAAGCCCCAAAAGGCTCATGACCAGCAAGGCCATGAATGGAAATATTCCGATACCAAAGGCGATAATCAATCCTGCCGCACCTGCGATGCCCGCCAATAGGGCCAACGGTAATTTATAGCGGTCGTAAAATTTGGCCCGGTTGGGATCATTGTATCGGTCGGCGCGGGTATCGGTCAGGCGATTAAGAATATGCATGGATTGAACATAGAGCATGGATATTAAAATATAGGGAAATGTCTGATAGATACCCTGCAGTTTATTGCAGGCGTAGCATAGTGCACCCGCACCGACAGCGACATATACGTTGGTCAACAGCAGGGCGCGCTGAATCTCAAATGCCAGTCTCCGCCAGCCCTGCTTGCGCTTAAAAAGCAATGCCTCAAGCGCCCGGTAGATTTTTTTAATGACCCAGTTGGGCGTTGAAGCGCCGGCGGTGATTCCGATCTGGCTGGTCTCTGTGAGCGCCTGAAGGTCCAAATCGGCAAGATCATCCTCATTTTCAATATGAAAAGCGGGCTTGCCGGCCTGGCGGGCGATATCGACCAGTCTTTTTGTATTTCCACTGCTGCGTCCACCCACCACGATAACGGCATCCACGGATTCTGCCAACCGTTGGACCTCTGCCTGGCGGCGTTCGGTAGAGTCGCAAATGGTCTCAAATACTTTATAGTGCGGGTGGTTGTTGGTCACCCAATTTTTGACAGTCTGCCACAAGTGGGTGTTGAGGGTCGTCTGGGCGACGATGATGGCATCTTCAAATTCGGGAAGGGATTCCAGTTCAGCCATATTTTTAACGACATAACTTTTATCGCCGCCATACCCGCGCAAACCGATAATTTCCGGATGGTTTGGGTCCCCGACAATGATGGTTGCATGACCCTTGCGGGCGTGCTTCCGTATAATGGTTTGAACTTTTATGACCCGGGGGCAGGTCGCGTCAATGACGTTAAAGCCCACTTCTGCGAGCCGGTGTTTTGTTTCGGGCGGCACTCCGTGAGCCCGGATAAGCACTGTTCCGGAGCCTTCAGGCGGGGGTTCATTGTAAGCCGATATGCCTTTTTCTTCCAAAATCTCCAAAACCTGGGGATTGTGGATCAAGGGTCCGTAGGTTGAAATCGGGTGCTGGTGCTCATCGGGTGCATCGAGGACCATTTCAACGGCGCGGCGAACGCCCATGCAGAATCCGGATGTTTTGGCAATAACGATTTTCATGTCAAAGTTTTTTTATTTTGATGCGGTTGCGCCGCTGTCTTTTCGATCGTCTGCGGGCGGGTCCCTTTTTCTTCGTGGTCGGCGTCCAACCCCGGTTATCGTCGGTTTCATCATCGTGGCGGTCGAAATCGCCCGCCATTTGGATTTTAGCTTCAAATTGTTGCGCGCTGATAGTGGCCGCACCGCAGGCGGCCGCATAATCGCTGACATCCCGATCCGAGCTGACGACCAATGCTTTTTCACGTTCGCGGGATGCCATGCGCTTGATGACCTCATCCGCCGATATCCCCTTTGGGGAGAAACGAATCGAAATCCCTTTTTGCCGGTGGTGTCGCTGGGAAAAAGCCGGACTGTTCTGACCGTCAAAGACGACCGTTACAGGATGATGCTTGATTTTGCGGTAAGCTGCCAGCCTGTCCACCAGTGCCTCGCGACCCAG
>JAHEIW010000035.1:5694-31205 GCA_024639185.1 Deltaproteobacteria bacterium
TTTGCCGGTGGTGTCGCTGGGAAAAAGCCGGACTGTTCTGACCGTCAAAGACGACCGTTACAGGATGATGCTTGATTTTGCGGTAAGCTGCCAGCCTGTCCACCAGTGCCTCGCGACCCAGAAGGATGTCCTGCTCGTCCAGTCGGCTCAAAGATACGGATTGCCGGATAAGATTATATCCATCAATGATAATATGAAGCGACATAACTCGTCTTATGCTTTGTAAATTATATGACAGGCGGTATGCTAGAATTTGGTTTGTTGGAGACGCCCGATCAGGCGGTCCAGGTCATCATTGCTGTAAAATTCAATTTCAACTTTGCCTTTGAGGCCGCGTCGTATGATGGTTACTTTGGTGCCAAGATGGCGTGAGAGATCATCAGCCAGACTGAGCATGTAATGGTCTTCAGCGCTTTTCCTGTTCACTTTCGCTTTCTTCTTCTCACCTTTTTGAGCGCGCACAAGGTTTTCGGTTTCCCTGACCGATAACCCCTTTCTGACAACTGAGCGCCAGGCCGCCAGCTGCTGGGTGGGGCTTTGTGCGCCCAGCAGCGCTCTGGCATGACCCATTGAAAGCTCGCTTTCCTGGATGCTTGTCCGAATGGCCTCGGGCAATTGTCGGAGCCGTAAAAAATTGGCGACCGTGGAACGGCTTTTGCCCACCCGCAGGGCGGCCTCATCCTGGGTCAGATGAAATTCGGTTATCAGACGATGATAGGCTTCGGATTCCTCGATGGGGTTGAAGTCGGCCCTCTGAATGTTTTCAACAATAGACAATTCCAGCAATTTGGAATCGGTGATGCGTTTGATGATCACCGGCACCTGGGCCAGCCCGGCCTTTCTGGCAGCACGCAGCCGTCTTTCCCCGGCAATCAGTTCATATCCGTCATTTTCTTCGCGGACTAAAAGCGGTTGCAGAATGCCCTGTTCCTTTATAGATTGGCTGAGTTCCTCTAACTCAGCTTCAGGAAACTGCTGGCGGGGCTGAAAGCGGTTGGGGTGTATCCGTTCAATATCACAATAGAAAAAATCCCGGGGTGGTTCTGTCGTTTTTTCCATTTCCGGGATGAGCGCTCCCAAACCTCTACCGAGAGCCCGTTTTGTGCGTTTGCGCGGGCCGCCACTCGATTTTTTGGCTTCTTTTTTCTTTGGCATACTGTTCCCCAGAATTTGGTAATGTTAGTAAGAACTTCTTTTTTCTCGTTGAACAGGATTGAACCGAACCGCTTGTTGAAGCGTTATTTGTTATTCGCTATTCATTATTTGCAAAAAAGATGAAGTCCGGCATATTTTGATATTTGATATCGCTAACGTCAAATAACAAATAACAAATTGCTCCCCAATTGGGCGCTATTATTTCAGGATTTCCTTTGCCAGCTTAAAATAGCTCCGGGCACCCGCTGATGTGGCATCATAGAGCAGAATGGGTTTGCCGAAGCTCGGCGCTTCGCTTAAACGGACATTGCGGGGGACCATTGTCTTAAATACAAGTGTCTCAAAATATTTTTGCGCCTCCGCTGCGACCTGGTGCGCAAGGTTGGTCCGTTGGTCAAACATGGTCAGCAATATGCCGGCAATGGCCAGTTCTGGATTAAGGTTGCGTTTGATGCGCCTGACGGTGTCGAGAAGCTGCCCCAGCCCTTCCAGGGCATAATATTCGGCCTGTAGCGGAATGAGGACGGAATCGGCAGCCGTGAGGGCATTTATCGTTAACAGGCTTAATGACGGCGGGCAGTCGAGAAATATATAGTCAAATTCCTGGTTGAGGCCTGCTATCAGGTTCCTGAGCGCCTTTTCCCGGTTGGGATTGGACATCATTTCAACCTCAAAACCGATCAATTCGACATCTGAAGGAATCACTTTGAGGGTGGCAATATCACTGTCCACGATCAGGTTTGCGGCACCGGCGCGGCCCAGCATTCCATGGTAAAGCGTTTTTTCGAGACGCGATCGATCGATGCCCAATCCCGAGGTCGCATTGGCCTGGGGATCGCAATCGATCAACAACGTTTTTTTTTCTGAAACAGCCAGGGCGGCTGCCAGGTTTACAGCGGTGGTTGTCTTGCCGACACCACCTTTCTGATTGGCGATACAGATGATTTTTGCCATAACCCGGTAGCTCTAACATAAAATTTGGGGTTTGAAAAGAATTTAAAATAAGCAATTTTCGCCCAATTTTGGCCGTACATAATCTTTTACTGATGGCCAGGCTGATACGGTAAATCATTAAATAATTTAGATATTCTGGCTACCGGCGTGCGGGTGTGATGGCGTACTGGCTAAATAAGGAACTTCCTTGAATATTTCTTTAGGATGCCCATATTTTATGACTCACAGGAAAAATAGCAAAATACAGCTTTGCATTTAGCTACTTAATTCGATATAGTTCCCAAACGATCTAAATTCAGTCCAATGGGTTACCCATGATTCGAAAACACATATCGATCTGGATGGTTGTATTATTCCTACTGGCACTGCCGGGTGCTCAGCTTTCTTCAGGTCTGACCGTCAGTGAAGAAGAGAAGTTATCGCGCTCTATTCTCGGGCATATTTATAGCCACTATGAAATTATCGATGATCCGGTCATTGATAATTATATCAATCGGGTCGGCGGCCGGATTGTTTCGGTTTTAGATGACCCCGTTTTTGATTATAAATTCCACGTTATCAACGTCAATACCTTCAACGCGTTTGCCATCCCGGCCGGCTACATTTTTATCAACAGCGGGCTGGTCGCAGCTATGGACAGCGAAGATGAGCTGGCTGGCATTCTGGCTCATGAAATCGCCCATGTGAATGCGCGCCATATTTCGCAGAAAATAGAGCGGTCCAAAAAAATTGGCTGGGCGTCCCTGGCGGGTATGGCAGCCGGTATCCTGGTCGGTGCGGCCGGCAGCGCAGAGGCGGGACAAGCGCTGACGATGGGCAGTCAGGCGGCCGGCGCCGCCGCCGAGCTATCCTATAGCCGGGACAACGAAATACAGGCCGACCAGCTGGGCCTGATCTACCTCAAAGATGCCGGTTACAATGGAGAAGGTTTGCTCAAAATTTTAAAAAAGATGCGCAGCAAACAATGGTTCAGTACCGAACAGATTCCGACCTACATGCGAACCCACCCGGCAATTGATGAGCGCATTACCTATCTGGATTCCCAGCTGGCCAGTACGCCCAAAAGCAATAAAACGCGGCCTCCGGTTGCTGAAGGCGCTTTCGATAGGGTGCACACCTATTTGATTACCCAGTATGGTGATGAAAAACTGGTATTAAAATATTTGGAAACACAGGTGAAACAGCACCCGCAAGATCCGATGGCGCATTATCGCTATGGACTCATTTTGGCCCGGGTCAACCGCAGAGCCGAAGCCATCGAGCACCTCAGAACGGCGCTGCAAAAGCGTGCTTTTGATCCGTATATGTTAAGGGATGTCGGACGGGTGTACTATTTGGACGGGCAATTTGAACAATCCCTGAAGATGCTTAAAACGGCCCGCAATATGATTCCCGATGATGCGGATTGCGGTCTGTATCTGGGCCAGACTTACATGGCCATGGGATTGTATGATGAGGCGACGCCCATTTTGCGCGACGTCATCGAAAAACACCGCGGTTATACCAGAGTCTACTACATCCTGGGTCAAAGCCTCGGCAAGCAGGGGAATCTGGCTGATGCCCATTATTATCTGGGCATCTATCATACGCGCAGGCGAGACCTGAAAAATGCCATCGTGCAATATCAACTTGCGTTGAAGCACACCCAGGATGCAGAAAGACGGGCTACCATAGAGAAGCGCTTAAAGAAGTTTGAGGAGATTTATGCCAAGCAGCGAAAACAGCGGCGTTAATTGCGGTCAAAATGGGAAAACTGCATCGAAAACGTTCCGCGGCCCTGGGTGGCCGAGCGCAGGTTGGTTGAGTAGCCAAACATCTGTGACAGCGGCACGGTTGCATTGATCACCTGGGCTCCGGCTTTGTGTTCAATGGATTCTATTTTGCCGCCCCGCGAGTTTAGCTCACCGATAACATCACCGATAAAAGCCTCAGGCACAAAAATTTCAGCGGTCATAATCGGCTCTAATAAAAACGAATTGCCGGCCCTCATGGCATCCTTACATGCCATGGAAGCGCTAACGGTATAGGCCAGCTCGGTTCCCAGGGATTCTTTATAATTGGCATTGGTCAGCCTGACCTCAACATCCACCACCGGATAACCCATCTGCGATCCGCTCTCCAGGGATTCCCAAACTCCCTTTTCGACAGCCGCCATATACAGATCCGGCAATACATCATTTGAGATCTCAGATACAAATTTGTTGCCCGATCCCCTGGGCAAGGGCACCATTTTTATTGAAACTTCCGCAAAATGGCGCTGGCCCGCTATCTCTTTATCAAAAACGATCGTGGTCGCTCCGGGCTTTTCGATGGTTTCGCGGTAAACGACCTGGGGCCTGCCAACATTGACATTGGTATGAAATTCGCGCAGCATGCGGCTGATAATAATCTCAAGGTGCAGTTCGCCCATTCCGGATAAAATGGTCTGACCGGTATCCTCATCCTTGCGAACGATCAATGTCGGATCCTCTGCCATAAACTTGGCCAGGACCGTATCCATTTTTTCTTGATCCGCATGCGTCTTGGGTTCCACCGCGATGGATATGACCGGCTCGTAGAATTCGATCTTTTCCAGTAACAGCGGATGTTTTTGGCTGCATAGCGTTTCGCCGGTGGATGAATTCTTTAAGCCAACGATGCCGACAATGCTGCCCGCACCTGCGGCGGTCACCCGCTCGCGCCGGTTGGCATGCATATTCAATATACGAGCGATTTTTTCCTTTTCTTTGCGGGTCGGGTTAAAAACCTCTCCGCCGGACGCAATTTTACCGCTGTAGATCCGGATATACGATAATTTACGTCCTTCGATCATAGACACTTTAAAAATCAATGCTGCCAGCGGCTCGGAATCCTTCGGGTGGCATTGAATCATCTCGCCGGTCTCGGGGTGCATGCCCTCAATCGGAGGAATATCAACCGGGCTGGGTAAAAATTGGGTAATCGCATCCAGCAAAGGCTGAATCCCCTTATTTTTCAATGCCGCGCCACACAACAACGGTACTATCTTCATATCGATGGTTGCCTTGCGGATGGCAGCCAGCAATGCGCTCGTATCAACAGCGGTTTCCGCCAGATAGGCCTCCATGATGTCATCATCATGCTCTGCTATGGTTTCAAGTAGCTTATCGCGGTATTCGTCCGCAGTGGCGGCAAGTTCTGCCGGAATCTCCTGCTCTTCATATTCAGATCCGAGCGTATCATCATCCCAAACGATCTGTTTCATTTCGATCAGATCAATAATGGCGTTGAAATTATCTTCTTGCCCGACCGGCAGCTGTAATATGAGCGGGTGGGCATTGAGGCGCTCTGTGATCATCTGAACGGTCCCGATAAAATCGGCCCCGATGCGATCCAATTTATTGACAAAGGCCATTTTAGGCACATTGTATTTATCCGCCTGCCGCCATACAGTTTCAGACTGGGGTTCCACGCCTTCCACCGCGCTGAATACGCCAATAGCGCCATCTAACACCCGCAAAGAGCGCTCGACTTCAATGGTAAAATCAACATGCCCGGGGGTATCGATAATATGAATTTCTGTATTTTGCCACTGACAGGTTGTGACCGCGGAAGTAATCGTGATACCTCTTTCCTGCTCATCGGGCATCCAATCCATCACGGCTTCCCCATTGTGCACTTCACCGATCTTGTGGGAACGACCGGTATAATATAATATCCGCTCGGTAACCGTCGTTTTACCGGCATCGATGTGGGCAATAATGCCAATATTACGGATATTTTCAATTTTAGCGGTTGTTTTCATCGTATTAACAGCATATTCGCTTTTAGCGGGATCTGCAAATCAATATGACCGGCAAGACTCATGGCTTCAGTGCCGTTAATCAGCAATTTGACAGCCTTAATCTGCGGTACGTTCAGCACCAGTGAATTAACAATAGAATAAATTGACAGCAATTCGGACTGTATGCCGCCCGGGTGGTTATCGGTCACAGCGGAGGTCAGATCCACAAAACAAATGCCATCCTGTGTCACAAAAATTGCCCGGATGACAGTTGCCGCCGGAAGGGTGCGCGCCAATCCCTGTTGCGGGCCCTTAATTAATGCTTCTATGATGCTTCTGGCAAAAAACTCAGGATCCTGCCGACTTTTCAGAACACGATTTTCAGCCATCAGAAATTGGCTGTCTTTATCTGAAAAATACAAATGGACCGGCCTCGTTTGCGTGGGGGTCATCGCCGCGGGCCGCACGCTTTGTTGATTTTGGGCCCGATGGCGCGTATTTTGGGGACCGATCACCCGCACCAGCAGCAAAACGATTCCTGCAATCAATGCTAAGACCAGAAATCCAATAAGCCACTTTTTCATCATGATGCTGCCGCTCAGACGGTTTTGGGTATACAAAATAAAACCCGATTTTTATGTCAATCAGTGGCTGATGTCAAGCTTAACAGCCGCTACCGATTTCAGGAGGTGAGGCGGCAATCATAAAAAATTGCGGCTGATAAAAGCAAGTGGATTTCGGAAGTGAGCTGATATTCGGGGTATCATCTTTTTCAGTTTGACTTGCACCGCTAAGGAATGATATCAGAAGCGCTTTTGTAGAAAATAAAAAAAGGCTAGCCTGAGCTAACCCATATGGTTGCAAAGAAAGTGGAGCTGATCGGGATCGAACCGACGACCTCATGACTGCCAGTCATGCGCTCTCCCAGCTGAGCTACAGCCCCACATGAGCGAAATTATTTAGCATTTGGTTTTTTAGGTGTCAACAGTTATATTTGGCGCGGACCGCCAACGGGCCCTTGCCGGGGTCGCTTCCGCCAGCGGATGCTGCCGGCGGCATTGGCGTTGAGTTGGGTTGACAAGATTTTAAATAATAAATATTATTAACATGTTATATGATTAGAAACCGATTTACAGGCCTGGGGTCATGTGTTTGATCGAAACCATCTGATCGTGTGAAGCGTATGAAACGTCATCCATTTCCGCCAAATGGACTGGCCGGTGAACCTTCTGATGCAAGTGCCTACAAGGAATTTGACGCCACCGAGCTCTACTGTCCGCGATGCAAACAGGCAGTCCCGGTGCGCAAGCGGCTGCTGTTGATATTGCCTGAAGGCGATAAATATGAATATCTATGCGCTTACTGCTCTGAGTCCGTGGGGACCAAAATCGACAAGCAGGAAAATCCGCTGACTCTTATTTCCTGATTTTATGCTTCCCTTCTTTTATGTTTTCGTGATATTTTTTATTTAAACAGGTTCAATGGTTCAAAGGTTCAGAGGTTCAGGGTTGCAATGGCGCTGAACGTTGAACGCAGAACCCTGAACCCGCGAGGAGAAGAACTGAATGCTAAGTTTAATGCGTAAACATGCCAGCAGCTGGATTATCAAATTTTTGCTGGCGGCCATCATTGTTGTTTTCATACCCTGGGGCGTTCAACGATATACGTCCGGGCGATCGGGTCGCGTAGCCGAAGTCAATGGAAGCATCATCACCCTGGATGACTATCGCAACACTTATCAAAACCTTGTTGAACAGGTGCGGCAGTCATTCGGCAATAATGTAAACGACGAGTTTATGCAAACACTGCAGTTGCCCAAACGGGCGCTGGATCAATTGATTGACAGGGCACTGATGCTGCAGGCGGCTGAAAAACTTCAAATCCAGGTGTCCGATGAAGAGCTTGCCGAGGCCATTGGCAGCATCACTGCATTTCAAACCGCGGGGGTGTTTGACAACCAGCGCTATCTCAATATATTGAGCCGCACCCAGCTTTCTCCTGAAACCTTTGAAAACCAGCAACGCGAAGCGATTACAATCAATAAGCTACAAAACTTTCTTTCCGGCAACATAAAGGTGTCGGATATTGAAGCGCAGCAGTGGTATAAATTTAATAATGCCCAAGTCGATATCGATTTTATACTCCTGGAGCCGCAGCAGATGAAGGGCATAGAACCCACAGCCGATGAGATTCAGGCTCACTTTGAAGCCAACAAAGAAGACTATAAAACGGATCCTGAGCTTAAAATTCGCTACGTGTATCTAAACCCGAAAAACTATGAGGCCCAGGTAACGATATCAGCAGAAGATGCCAGCGATTATTATGAAAGCAACGTAGAACAGTTTAAAAGCCCACAAACGGTGCAGGCACGCCACATCCTTATCAAAGTGGATGAGAATGCGACACCCGAGCAAGTCGAAGAAGCGCGCCAACGAATTGAAGATGTTCATCAAATGGCAGTCGCCGGAGAGGATTTCGCCGAACTGGCTGCGGAATTTTCAGAAGGCCCCACCAAAACAAAAGGCGGGGATCTGGGAACCTTCCGCCGGCAGGATATGGTCAAGCCTTTTTCCGACAAGGCTTTTGCGATGCAGGCCGGAGAAATCAGCGAACCGGTGCGTACCCGGTTCGGATGGCATATCATCAAAGTTGAGCGGGTCAATCCGGCCTCGGTCCGGTCTTTGGATGAAGCGCGCTCTGAGATTGAAGCCAAATTGAAAGGCGACCGATCCAGAAGCCTGGCTTATGATGAGGCCGAAGCGATTTTCGATGCCACTTTTGACGGTCAAAACATAAGCGATCTTGCCAAAGAGCGTAATTTGAAAATGATCCATACCGATTTTTTCACCCGTAAAAAAGGACCGGCCGGGACACAAAACGCCCGGCAGCTTGCAGAGGCTGCTTTTAAATTACCCCTTAATGAGGTCAGTGAGATTCAGGACCTGGGCAACGGGTATTATCTAATGGAGGCGCTGGAGAAGCGACCGGCCCAGATTCCGCAATTAAAAGCCGTAAGCGCAGCAGTTAAAAAGGATTTGATTAAAGAAAAACAGGATGCCGAAGCCCATCGTCAAGCCCAGGCCATCATCGCCAAACTTAAAGAAGCGGAATCCCTGACAGCCGTTGCGGATAAGTTCAATATGAAACCGCAAACTTCGGGGTTTTTCAAGCGTACCGATTCGATACCCGGCGTGGGGTACGAGCCTGACATAGCAAGCGCGGCCTTTAAGCTCTCTGAAAGCAATACCCTTTACGCTGACGCCATCAAAGGCCAAAAGGGTTATTTCGTTATCAGCCTGCGAGAGCGTAAAGGGCCTTCGTTAGATGGATTTGAAAAAGAAAAGTCAGACATAAAGGCGCGCCTGCGGCAGCAAAAAGCGTTTAATACAGTAGAAGCCTGGTTGAAACGCATAAAAGATGAAAGTGAAATTGTCATCGAAGACGGTTTCTGGAAGAGTTGAGTCAACGACCACCCGCACAGCGGGTGGCTTGTCTTTTACCACCATAGGCGGTAAAAGACAGGGGCACGCAGTGCCCCGATCGGTGAAAACAACGCGGTGAAACCGGGGGCAAAGCACCCGGTTTGGAAAACCCAGACCCATAGCGAGTTGCGGGCGATCAGACCGATTAATCCTTATACCATAGGAGAATCATGATGCACGATGATGCACCGCACAATCGCACAGGCGGTACGCGTCATAGCATAAAGAAGTGTCCCGAGTGCTACACGTATCTGCCGCTGCGAACAACCAAATGCCCATCGTGTAACACCAAACTCGGTGACGTGGACAAGCTTGGATTTGCCTCACGAACCTTTGACTGGTCAGGTTATCTCATCGCCATTATCGCCATTATCGGTCTCGTTTGTTTTTTGTGGTGGGGTTTCTTCAGGGACTAGCGGTATTCGTATTCCTTATCAAGGATGTCATCCGGCATGTTGTCAAGAAAACGGGAGGGCTGGTTCAGGATCAATCCCGTGCTTCGATCCCAGACATTGCCGGGATAGGTAAAAAACAGATTTTCTTTGGCACGGGTTGCAGCGACATACATCAACCTGAGCTCCTCTTCAAGCTCGTCTTCTTTATGCAGTGAATGCACCGAGGGGAACCTGCCGTCCAGCGTCCAGATCACAAAAACCGTGCGCCATTCCAGTCCTTTGGCGGAATGAATTGTCGACAGCGTTAAGCGGTCCGAACCGGTGCCATCCGTATACAGGCTATTTTCGAAACTGACCGTTGGCGGTTCCAGGGCCATATCGGTTAAAAAGGCGTCAAGGCTTTGGTAACGCTCCATGATGTCAACCAGATGCTCCAGGTCCTTCGCGCGACGGGGGTGGTCATCAAAGCGGCTTTTTAAAATCGGCAGGTAATAGTCAACAATGGTTTGCCCCATTTCGCCAACGGTCTCCGGTTTTGTATCCAGGGTGGCAAAAAGCATTTTCAGACGCTCGAGCGCTTTGCTGCCAGCCACCTCAGCAGACAGCAGGCCGGTATAGCCTGATTTTTCTGCCAGGATTGCCTCAAATATCTTCTGGGCGGTTTTCGGCCCCACTTTCTCGAGCAGCAGTAAAATTCGGTACCAGCTGATGCGGTCATAGACATTGGCCATAACGCGCATGTGTGCCAGAACATCTTTTATATGTGCCGACTCTACGAATTTAAATCCGCCCATTTTCACAAACGCAAAGCCCTCCCGGCTCAATTCTATCTCCAGGTCAAATGAATGAAAACTGGCGCGAAACAGAACGGCAATTTCGTTGACCGGCATACCCCGGTTTTGAAGATCCTTGATCTGATCCACAATAAAGCGGGATTGGCTGTATTCATCTTCGGCATTTACGATTACCGGTTTGGCACCGTCCTTTTTTTGAGAAAATAAATTTTTGGTAAATTTTTCCCTGGCCCGTTCGATAATCGCATTGGTTAAGGTCAATACCGGTTGATTGCTGCGGTAATTTTCTTCGAGTGAGACGATTCGGGTGGCCGGAAACCGTTTCGGGAAATCGATAATATTTCTGAAATTGGCGCCCCGGAAGGCATAGATGCTCTGGGCGTCATCGCCGACAACCATGATGTTTTGATTGGTGCGGGTCAGAAGGTACAATATTTCGGCCTGAATGGTATTGGTGTCCTGATATTCGTCGACCATAATATAATGGAAGCGGTTCGAGATGCGATCCTGCACATCCGGATACTCGGCCAACAGACGACGCAGATATACCAGTAGATCATCGTAATCCAGAAAGCGATGTTCCTGTTTGCGGATTTCGAATAACTGATGCAGGCGGCCGATGGTCTCAAGATGAGATTCAAAATGCGGATAGTCGTTTTCGATGACCTCTTGAAGCGAGAGGCCTTTGTTGACGACACGGCTGAAGATATCTGCCAGGGTTTTGTTCCTGGGAAACGATCGCTGCCGGGTTGCAGGCTGCAATTCTTTGCGCAGCAACCCAATCAGGTTTTCAGAGTCGTTGCGGTCGAGGATTCCAAAAGCGGGGTCCAAACCCATATGCGACGCATACCGGCGCAGCGTTGCATTGGCAAAGGAGTGAAAGGTGCCGCCTGCAATTTTCCCGCAGCGTTCATCGAGCAGTTGGGTGGCCCTGCGAAGCATTTCCTGGGATGCCTTGCGCGTAAATGTCAACAGGAGGATAGCCGATGGACGGACGCCTTTTTCTACCAGATAAGCCGCCCGGTAGGTCAGTGTTCTTGTTTTTCCGCTTCCGGCACCGGCGATAACCAGTAACGGCCCTTCGGTATGGGTGACAGCGGCAAGCTGGTCCGCATTCAGGGCTCCGTCATACCGTTTCTGAAAATTGATATTACTTTTCTTCATTATCTTCTCTAATGTTGACTTTTACCGATGCTGTCTTACTCTTCGATTAGTTGTTTCTCAGAAAAAAACCGCTATTAACAGGGAGGGCCAAATAGAATGAAGAGAATAAAAAGTCAACTGAAAACAATTTCTAAATCCCTGACCAGCCTGTCGAAACAGGTGGATAGAATTAGCAAACAGGTCGATAAACTTCAACCGGCAAAAAAGGCAGCACCTGCCAGACGCAAGAAAACAGCTCGTAAACCAGCTGCACGCAAAAGAACAACCGCCGCCCGGGGCAAGACCGTACTGGATACTGTATACGCTGTCATCCGCCGCAGTCCAAATGGGGTTACGATCGCTACCTTGAAAAAGAAAACAGGCCTCGATTCGCGGCAGCTCAGCAACGCTCTGTATAAGCTTTCCAAAAAACGCAAGGTGCGCGCCAAATCTCGCGGCCATTATATTAAAAAGTAAACCGGCGCTGATCCAATAGAACAAAACGCACAGCGCAACACGTGAAACAAAATAGTCTTCTGGTTGCCATCTTCCAGACGAGCAGCAGAAGACTATTTTTTTATACAGACAGCAGTTGCCCCGCGCAGGTGAAGTCTCCGATAACCTTACCTGTTTGATACCCCGTGGGCGGTCAACCCAAACCCTCATCCCTATGCTCGGGCGCTGCATTCATTTTTGTCACAAAACCGCAAAACTCAGCCGAATATGCCGCATGCTATACCCCTTAAGACCGGGCCTGGCATTTTTACCCCTTTCTAGCATGTTATGGGGGTCTTTTCAATACAGTCATCTGTTTTCCACAGCCGATATTACCCTTAACATAAGTCCGTTGAACGCATGGATATCAAATTAGATTTTTTGATGGTTGCCTGATCAGCTTCCATTTGATATGAAAACAGTTCCAATTTTATCTGGAAAGGATCACACATGAACACAAAGCAGAGTTCTGATAACGCCTCTGCTATCGATCAAATATGGAAGTCGTTTGCCTCTGTTAAACTGACCATTGGCTTGCTGCTGACCCTGGCAGCGACCTCAATCGTCGGCACGCTGATTCCACAAAATGAAGCTCCGGGAGCTTATTTGCAGAGCTTTGGGGAGACGTTGTATCGCGTTTTCTCGCTGCTGGGCTTATTTGATATGTATCATTCCTGGTGGTTTCGGGCCTTGATTTTATTGCTGGTGGTCAACATCATCGTCTGTTCCATTGATCGACTGCAGGCGACCTGGAAAATTATTTTTGCCCGTAATCCGCGCTTTAACATCGCCCGTTACCGGCAACTCAAAAATAAAACCGAATTTAACCAAGACGGCGCCGCTGCGCATTTAAAAGAATTGTATCTGCCGGTAATCTCACGCAGATTTCGATTCCATCGAACAGAAGATAACGATAACGGGTTTGCCATTTATGCTGAAAAAGGGCGCCTGACGCGATTGGGGGTGTACGTTGTTCATTTAAGCGTTGTGATTTTGCTGATCGGCGGGTTGATCGGGTCCATTTTCGGGTTTGAGGGCTATGTGAACCTGGGACCCGGCGACTCGGCGCACACCATTCAGCTGCGGCCTGACAATCAGATACTGCCGCTGGGTTTTGAGGTCCGCTGCGACGATTTTATCGTTGAGTTTTATGATAGCGGTGCTCCCAAAGAATTTCGGTCCAGCCTATCAATTCTTAAACAAGGAAAAGTGGTCGCGCAAAAAGATATCATTGTTAACGATCCACTGCATTTTGAGGGCATCAGTTTTTTTCAGGCCAGTTACGGCCAGCTGTCACCAACAGAGATGATCTTGAACTTTACCAGCCAGGCCACGGGTATGATATACAGCCAGACGGCGGCCATCGGTCAACCGGTCGTGATCCCTGAGGATTTAGGGACCTTTACCTTAAAAAAATTCACACGCCAGGCAAATTTTAAAGGCCACAATATTGGTGAAGCATTTGTCGGAGAATTAACGCCGCCAAACGGCCAACCCATCGAAGTCACTTTGCCCCTTAAATTCCCGAGCTTTGATAAAATGCGCAAAGGTCAGATTATTGTTGCCATCGCCGATTTTGTGCCGCGTTATTACACCGGGCTGCAGGTGAGCCGGGATCCGGGTGTCTGGGTGGTTTATACCGGATTTATTCTGATGATTATCGGGATTTATATTACCTTTTTTATGTCCCATCAGCAACTGTGTGTCGAGGTCACCACAGAAGGCCCCAAAAGCCAGGTGATGGTTGCCGGGACTTCCAATAAAAACAAAATGGGGATGCAAAAACGTGTGGCGCAGCTCGCTCACCGGCTGGAAAATCTGCCACCCCCTTAAATAATCGCAACCCATAAGTTTCGCGCAAATAAAAGTTACCGCATAAAAAGGGACTGCCAGAGGAAAACCATGAACAGTTCACTTATCTTATCCATTATTACGTTTGTTTACGGGCTGGCCGGGTTTTTATACATTTTTGCCTGGATTTTTAAGAAACCGGCCGCAGCCAAAATTGCATCATGGGTGGCCATCGTCGGCCTGATGGGCAACACCGCCGGAATTATTTTACGCTGGGTGGAATCCTACCGCATGGGCATCGGGCATGCGCCCTTTTCAAACCTGTACGAATCGCTGGTCTTTTTTGCCTGGACGATTGCATTGATTTATCTGGTGGTCGAACGCAAGGCCGGCAATCGCACGATCGGCGCCTTTACCATGCCGATTGCCTTTCTGGCAATGGCCTATGCATCCCTGAAAACCGGTATCAGCAGCGACATCCAACCGCTCATTCCAGCGCTCAAAAGCAACTGGCTGATCGCGCATGTGATTACCTGCTTTATCGGATATGCCGCCTTTGCCACCTCTTTTGGCATCGGCGCGATGTATCTGATGAGACAGGGGCGGGAGGCGGAAGCGGTCACCTGGCTGGACATTGCCAAGCCCCTGACCTTGTTTATTTTCGTGCTGCTCTTTAGCCGGGTTCTACTGGCGGGCAATTGGGCCATGGCAATCATTATTGCGTTGCCGCTTTGCGTCCTTTTTTATATCGGTGTTTTGCTCGTCCGTCGTATGCCGGCTGATGTTAAAAATCGATTGCTGGGCGTTTTTCCAGAGGCGGCCATATTGGATGAACTCGGCTATCAGGTCACTCTTTTTGGTTTCCTGTTTTTATCGATCGGCATTATCAGTGGTGCCGTCTGGGCCAATTCCGCCTGGGGACGATACTGGGGCTGGGATCCCAAAGAAACGTGGTCTTTGATCACCTGGTTCATTTACGCCACATTGCTGCATGCCAGACTGATGCGCGGCTGGCGCGGGAGGCGAATTGCCTACCTGTCGCTGGTGGGATTTGCCGCGGTTTTATTTACCTATTTCGGCGTTAATTTACTGCCGGGCCTGCACAGCTACGGCGCTTTCAGCCAATGATTTTGCTTGACAAAATCGCGCCATTTAAGGTATCCAAAAACCTTTGTCAACACGTGCTGTTCGCTAAAATCTGCATAACTTACTGTAATCGCATCGTTTTTATTAAACCGCACCCGGTCGGTCATGATCGGCGCGGGGCGGCAAATGTTTGTCGAGACTTGTTTCAATCAACCCAGATAACCACGGAGTTTTTATGACAACAGAGGAACAAGCCAATGCGGCCACAGCAAATGATCAGCAACCATCAACTTCCTCTTCTGAAATAACCTCATCTTCCGAAGCCGATTCCGGCGGGGCCGGCGGACCCATTATACTATTTTTCATCCTCGGGTTGGCTGCCAGTCTCGTTGTCGGTTGGGTGGCATTCCCCAAATTGCTCTACTCCCAGAAAAAACAACCGATTGAATTCAATCACGTCCTGCATAACGAGCTGGTCGAAGACAGCTGCGAGAGCTGCCACTTTTTCCGGGAAGACGGCTCTTATTCCGGTGTACCGACATTAAACCAATGCATCGAATGCCATGAAGAGGTCAACGGCGAGGATCCCGAGGAAGCCCGCTTCGTCAACGAGTATGTTGCCAATGATCGCGAAGTTTCCTGGCTGATCTATTCGCGGCAACCCCAGAATGTATTTTTCTCGCATGCCGCCCATCTGAAAATGGGAGAAATGGATTGTGTGACCTGTCACGGGCATATCGGGGAATCAGAGAGCTTGCCGATTTATAAAGAAAACCGCATCTCCGGATACAGTATTGATATCTGGGGCCGGAATATATCCGGTATCAAGCGCAACTCCTGGGACCGCATGAAAATGGATGATTGTGCCGAATGCCACCGCAAAGAAGGCGTCAATCAAAACAGCGTTCAGACCCTGCGGGGGGGCTGTTTTGTGTGCCACCATTAATATACCTTTAGCGATGGTCAATCCGATCCCAGACGGATCGTATTTCAATATTAATGTGCTCATCTTAACAGGGAAAACTAAATGAAAGTAGATCGCAGAAGTTTCTTAGCATTTGCTCTCGGCGGTGCCGCCGGTACGGCGCTGTCGCCGATACCCTGGAAACTCATGGATGACGTTGCCATCTGGAGTCAGAATTGGCCCTGGACGCCGATTCCGCCCAAAGGCGAAATCAGCCGGGTCAGCTCTGCCTGTACCCTGTGCCCCGGTGGTTGCGGGATATCGGTAAAAAAAGTAGACGAACGCGTAATCAAAATCGAGGGTCTGGAGGGGCATCCCGTAAATGAGGGGGGTCTTTGTCCGCTGGGAAACAGCGCCGCCCAGCTTTTGTATGGGCCGACACGTATCCAGACGCCCCTGAAGAAGGTCAACGGCCGCTGGCAGAAAATACAGTGGCAGGATGCGATTACCGAGTTGGCGGCCCAACTGCGGCAACTGCGCGCCGACGGGTCGGCGCATACAGTGGGCTGGGTGGCTGGATCCGATCGCGGAACGGTCCCGGCGCTTTTCAACCGTTTTTTAAACGTTTACGGTTCTCCCAACTTCTGGCGGATGCCATCCATCTGGGACTCTTATGAACTGTCCCTGTACCTGATGCAGGGCACCCGCTCCATGGCCGGATTTGATATAGCCAATGCAAACTTTGTCCTTAGCTTCGGCAGCGGCTTGATCGAAGGCTGGGGATCACCCGGCTACATGTTCCAGGCCAAATCAAAATTGCGCAAGGCCGGCGGGCGTATGGATCAAATTGAACCGCGCCTGTCCAAAACGGCCGCCAAAGCTGATCACTGGATTTCGATCAACCCCGGCACCGAAGGGGCGCTGGCTTTAGGTTTGGCCCACGTGATCATCAAAGAACAGCTGTATAACCAAAATTTTGTCAATGGCTATACGGCTGGATTATCCAAGCGTTTCCAGCAGGTCATTGAAGGGTTCCCGCCCGAGATTGCCTCCAAGATAACCGGCATCAGCGCCGGGACGATTCTTACGCTTGCCAGAGATTTTGCGGCTGCCCGCAGCCCATTGGCCATTTGCGGTCAGGGGCAGGGGCATCTGTCGGGAAGCCTGCAGACCTTCCTGGCGGTGCACACCTTAAATGCACTGGTGGGTAACATCAACCAGCCCGGGGGCATTTGGGCTGTACCTGAGCCTGATTACATCGAATGGCCGGAGCTGGAAATGGATGCGGTTGCCGCCAAAGGGTTGCAGCAGCCCCGCATCGATGGTGCCGGCACCTATCGTCACCCCAACGCCCGCTATCTGTTGCATCGACTGCCGGAAGTCGTCAATGCCAGTGCCGAATCACCGTTGCAGGTGCTGTTTATCGCCGATGCCAATCCGGCCTATGCGCTGCCGGATACTGCCGCGGTTGCCAAAGCCTTTGAGAAAATACCCACGGTGGTCAGTTTCTCATCTTATATGGACGAAACCAGTGCGCTGGCAGATATGATCTTGCCCAACCATATGTTTTTAGAGCGTTACCAGGATGTCGCCGCTGCCAGTGGCTTTCCGAAACCCGTCATCAGCCTGGCCCAGCCGGCCGTTGAGCCGCGCTACAACACCCGTCATGTCGGTGATGTCGTCATTCAGCTGGCCAAAGAACTGGGCCATACGATCGGCGCCGCCTTTGAATGGGATGATTACAACAGTTGTCTGGAACAAACCCTGGGCGATCGCTGGGATGGGTTGATTGAAAATGGCTACTGGGTCGATGACGCCTTCAGCGGTACACAATGGGCAGATACCTTTGAGACCGATTCAGCCAAATTTGAATTTACCAACAACGATATCCGCACGCTGGCCGCCTATGAAACGGTCAAGCCCGAAGGGGATGAGGCGGGCTACCCGTTGCTGCTGGTTCCTTATGATAGCATGCGGCTGAATGGCGACGGTCAACCCGGCACACCGCCGTTTATGATTAAAGCACTTGAAGACACGATTCTAAAAGGCAATGACGTGCTGGTGGAGATTAACCCGGCCACCGCCAAGCAGCTTGGGTTGTCAGAGGGTCGGCCTGCCACTCTGGCGAGCCCCAGAGGATCGGCCCGGGTGAGGATCCGCCTAACCCAGGGGATTATGCCCGGTGTTATCGCTATTCCCCGGGGTCTGGGCCATACGGCCGATAACCCATTTTTGGCCGGCAAAGGGGTGAATTACAATCAGTTGAGCGGCCCGGTGGATGATCCCGCCTCGGGGCACAATGCGGCATGGGGTATTCGATCCAAGCTTACGAAAGCTTAATTAATTGAATATTTGAGGAATTTTATCTTTTTAAGATCAAACCATAAAACGTGTTCTTCCAAATTTTTAAATATGTAAAGATCAATTGGCATTAGAATTTTGAAGATATTGATGACCAAGGGGTGCTGATGAAAAACCAAAATGGCAAGAAGTTTGGAATGGCGATCGATCTGGACAAGTGCACCGGCTGCGGGGCCTGCATGGTTGCCTGTTATGCGGAAAACAACATTCCGTTCCGCGAAGATGAAACCGATAAGTTGATCAGTGTTTCCTGGATGCATGTATACAAGCTCAACAACGGCAACTCCTTTCCCGATTATGAAGAATGTTTCCTGCCGCGACCCTGCCAGCACTGTGAAGGGCATGATGGGCATTCACCGTGCGTGTCAGTTTGTCCTGCCACCGCCACCGACTATGATATGGCCACCGGCATCGTCAGCCAGATCTATCCGCGTTGCTTTGGCTGTCGCTACTGCATGGGGGCCTGTCCCTACCATGTACGCCAATTTAACTGGTGGGATCCAATCTGGCCCGACGGTATGGAAAAAATGCTCAATCCAAACGTTTCGGTGCGCATGCGCGGTGTCGTTGAAAAATGCAGTTTCTGTATTCATCGCTACCAACTGGCCATGGATCAGGCTTACATGGAAGGCCGACGCGAAATCGAAGAAGACGAATATCAAACCGCCTGCACCCAGGCCTGCCCGTCAGGTGCGATTACCTTCGGTGACCTGAACAACCACGAGCATGCGGTTTACAAGCTGGCGCAGCCGGATTCAGCGCATCACGGCCACTCCAGGAACCCCAAGGCCTTTCGTCTGCTGGAGCGCCTGGGCACCAACACCAAGATTTATTACCTGACCAGCCGCGAATGGGTTCGTAAGGCCGGTGACAACTATCTCAAGGGTGAATTTAAAACTAAGGCGCACAGCTGATTTTTTTCAGGCGATTATTTTAATTTAGCCATCATCTTTATCTAGGAGCTCGGAACTTATGGATGCTGCATTGATTCCCAAAGGGGTTAAACGATGTCCGACTTGGCAATTTGCCCTGTGGATTGGCGCCAATGGCCTGGTTCTGGCCTGGGGTGTCTTTGCCATGGTGCTGGTCTTTATAAAAGGGCTCAACCAGACCAACATGAATAACGCTTACGGGTTTGCGTTGTGGATCTGGGCCGACCTGGCTGTCATCGCTCTGGGCGGCGGTGCCTTTTTCACCGGTTTTCTGCGCTACCTGGTCGGTAAAGACGAACTCAAAAACATTATCAACTATGCCGTGCTCATCGGGGTCATCTGCTACACTTCAGCGCTGCTGATTCTTAGCTTCGATGTCGGACAGCCCTTACGCAACTGGTTTATCTTCTGGCATGCCAATGTGCATTCGATGCTCACCGAAGTGGCATTCTGTCTTTCGGCTTACCTGGGTGTGTTGATCATTGAGTATATTCCCCTGGTGCTCGAAAACCGCCAGCTTGACAAAGTGCCGTTTTTTCATCACCTGGGTCACAATATGCATGAGATCATGGCCGTGTTTGCCGCCACCGGCGCCTTTCTGTCCTTTTTTCACCAGGGCTCTTTGGGTGGTGTGCCCGGTGTTATGTTCGGCCGTCCGTTTGGTTTTCGCGAACACGTTTTGGTCTGGCCCTGGACCTTTTTTCTGTTCACCTGGTCGGCAGCGGCTTTTGGCCCCTGTTTTACGATAATGATTACCAAGATCACTGAAGCCCTGACACGCAAAAAGCTGGTTAAAGACAACGTGATTGATCTGCTGGCCAAAATTTCCGGCTGGATGATCTTTACCTACATTATTGCCAAAATAGTCGATACCCTTTATTGGGCCACGGTCACGGTACCCTCAAAAGGGCTCACCTTTATGGATTTTTACACCAGCAGCCCGGGCTCGTGGTATGGTCTGTGGATTTTCATCCTCGAAGTCGGCGTTTGCGGGATCGTGCCGGCCTTGATTTTAATTACACCCAGACTTCGCAGAATCCAGGGATTTTTGTGGCTGGCCGTAATTTTAGGCGTCGTTGGGGTCAGTCTAAACCGCTGGGTCATGGTGCTGCAAACCCTGGCTGTTCCGGTGCTGCCTTTTGAAGACTGGTTTACCTATCTGCCCAGCTGGCAGGAGGTGGCCACCACCATTTTACCGGTGGCATACGGCGTGATCATGATTTCCATTTCCTATCGTTATCTGCCGGTTTTTCCCCAGGAACGGGAATTGAACCCGATCGATGAGCCTGCGGCACCGGCTGCGGAAGCCAGCCCGGAGCCGGAAGAGCCCACGGCTAGCGGGCCCGAGCCGGAATTAAGCCCGGCAGAGTCATAGTGCCGTGCAGATGCTAAAGTGGCAAGCGTTACCAGCGGTGGTCTTTGATTGATAACGATCACCACGAAGAACACAAAGGTTTAGAAAAAATGGAGGAATCGTATGTTTCCGTTTCATTTTGAATGGATTTGGGATGCCAGTCATATGGTTTTTCATGGGGGACTGTGGTACGCCCTGTCAATCATCGGCCTGGGTATGACATACTGTATTATCAAAGCCGTCCTGAAAGCCGCCAAAGACAACGGTAATCAGCACCACTGATTACACCTGCCGATAAATTTCTATAAGCGCTGCCGCCGTAGCACAAGGGGAGCGCTTTTTTTCTTTGTGTTCTTTGTGCCTTTGTGGTTAAACAAATTGCTCGAGCGTGTTTAAGCGTGAAAAGCTCACCCCAAAGACACAAAGGGCACCAAGGGGTTCAATCAAATTTTTGATATTTCGCTTCGTGTTCTTCGTGGTTAGATAAGTATTTAATTTTGGCTTGGCACCATAAGGGGATTTAATGGATAAAATTATAGTCGAAGGCGGGCGTTCGCTAAAAGGCCAGGTGCGTATCAGCGGAGCTAAAAATGCCGCCTTACCGATTCTGGTCTCATCGTTGCTGGCCGAAGGGTCCAATACCTATTCAAATGTGCCGCATTTGCAGGATATCGAGAGTATCAAATCGCTGCTTTGCAATCTGGGTGCACGTGCCGAGGCGCACGGTGATACGGTCCATGTGGATACCGGGCGAATTTTGAGCTGCGAAGCCCCTTACGACCTGGTGCGTAAAATGCGGGCATCGATACTTGTTTTAGGCCCTATGCTGGCCTGCCTGCAAAAGGCCGTTGTTTCCCTGCCGGGCGGCTGTGCCATCGGGGCTCGCCCGATCAATCTGCATTTGAAAGGACTGGCTCAGCTGGGCGCCGATATTCATCTGGAACATGGCTACGTGCGCGCGGAAGCCAAGAAATTAACAGGTGCGGATATATATTTTGATACCGTGACCGTTACCGGTACGGAAAACCTGATGATGGCCGCCGTTCTGGCCGAAGGCACAACCGTTCTGCGAAATGCCGCGCGTGAGCCTGAAGTCATTGCGCTGGCAGAAGTCCTCAGTAAAATGGGAGCCGATATTCAGGGCGCCGGCACGGCGGTAATAACGATAAATGGGGTCACTTCCTTGAAGCCGGTATCGGTGCGCATCATTCCGGATCGAATTGAAACCGGTACGTTCATGATCGCCGCGGCGTTGACGCATGGCGATGTAACCCTGGTCGATTGCAATCCGGAACATGTGCGCGCCAGCATTCACAAACTCAGACGCGCCGGTGTCAAGATAACCACCGCTGAAAATACCATCCATGTTCACGGCAATGACGAGATCTTCAGCGTGGATGTTGAAACCCAGCCTTATCCGGGTTTTCCAACTGATATGCAGGCTCAGTTCATGGTGCTGATGTGCGTTGCCAATGGCACCAGCATGATTTCTGAGACCATATTTGAAAATCGCTTTATTCATGTCAGCGAATTAGAGCGTATGGGCGCCGATATCAAAATATCCGGGCACACGGCCATTGTTAAGGGCGTGCCTGCTCTGTCAGCTGCCCCTGTAATGGCCACCGATCTGAGAGCCAGCGCTTCGCTCATTCTGGCCGGTCTGGTGGCTGAAGGTCAGACTCAAGTCAATCGCGTCTACCATCTGGACCGCGGTTATGAAACCATCGAAAAAAAATTCAGCCAGCTGGGCGCCGCCATCAAGCGTATCAAATAGTAGACAGCTGCCCAGCCATTTGTGTGCGGGTAAATTAAATAATTGGATTGACCTGAACAGGAACGACAAACTTACGGCGACGGACAACGGACAAAACCATGCCCAGGCAGGTTTATTTCCGGCCCATCATGGCGTTGCTGTTGGCGCTGATGGGCGGCATTCTTTGCGGTTCTCAATTTGTGGGCCATCTTGTTGGCGCTGCGATTATTATTTGTGTGAGCGCTACTCTGACCGCATACCGTATTTGGCACCGCCAGGCCGGCCGCTGGGCCCCGATCATTTTGTTTGCCGCCCTGGGCTATGCCTCCATCCAACCCTGGGTATCACCCCGCCTTCCGGTCGGTCACATCCATTCTTTTTCAGATGAGACCCGCTGGCAGATTGCCGGTGTGGTGAACAGCCATCCGCGCGAGTTTAAATACTTTAAAAAGTTTGTCTTGCTGGCCGACACCCTTTATTACAAGGATGCATCCTATCGGGTGAAAGGCAGGATTCGGGTTACAGTGCGGGGCAGGGGACCGGAGATTGCCAGGGGGGATCGGGTCGTGTTTCGCAGCCGACTGCGCCGGCCGCGTAACTTCAACAACCCGGGCGGTTTTAATTACCAGCGTTACATGGCCTTTAAAAACATCTGGCGTACCGCCTATACCCGGGGCGATCGATTACGGGTGGTTCAAAAAGACAACGCCACGGATCTGACCGACCGGCTCAGCGAGGCGCGCCGCGCAATGGCGACCCTGATTGACAATAGCGGCAAAGAACCATCGACCGCAGTTCTTAAAGCCCTACTCATCGGCGATCGGACCGCCATATCACCAGCATTGCGCGATAAATTTAATCGTGCCGGCGTTGGACATGTTCTGGCGATTTCGGGGCTTCATATCGGCATTGTTGCCGCCGTAGCCTTTTTTTTGTTTCAGCGGCTGTTGCGTTTGGTGCGGCCGTTGCTCTGGAAGGCCTGGACGCACAAAGGCGCTGCCATCATCTCCCTGTTTCCGGTTTGCTTTTATGGGCTGATATCGGGAATGTCGCCTTCAACCCAGCGGGCGGTCATCATGGTGTGCGCTTTTTTGTTGACCTTTGTGGTCGAACGCGAGCGCGATGTGCTCAATATTCTGGCTGTGGCCGCTTTTATCATCCTGATTGTATTTCCACCCTCATTATTTTCGATTTCGTTTCAGCTTTCTTTTATGGCGGTGTTGTCAATTCTGTATGGCATGTCGTGCTGGCAGACGCGATCGATCGGCAAACACACTGCTGCCATTGGCCTCATTTCTCAAGCGCGCCGTAAAATAATGGCTTTTTTTTTGGTGTCGGTTTTAGCCATTGGCGGGACACTGCCGCTGGTGATGACGTATTTCAATCAGATTTCGTTCATCGGACTGCTGGCGAACTTTATTATTGTACCGCTGGTGGGATTTGGGGTCATCCCCTGCGGGCTGCTGGCGCTGTTTGCATACCCCATTAGCAGCCAGCTGGCTTTGGTCGGGGTCAAAATTTGCATCTATGTGCTGGATGGGGCCATGGTGGTCATTACCTATCTGGCCGATTTGCCGTTTGCGGCGCTTAGAACCTTTACGCCCAGCGTGTTTGAAATCCTATGTTACTACCTGCTGGGCTGGGCCCTGTTGCGCCATTTAGCTTCCCCAGCGGCACTGTCCGGGACAAATTCGGTTTCACAGCAGCGCCCTGAAGCCGTTCCATCTGCCAGCAGTGACGGGCACGCTCGCGGCAGGCCTACATACCGGCGGTTATTCAGGCTGACTGTTGCCGGCAGGTGGCTGTCGGCAAAACTGGCGGGCAAGGAAAGCGCTCTTGTCGGTCTGGCGGTAATGATCGTTCTTCTGGCAGACGCGGGCTACTGGGTCAGCCAGCGCTATTGGAATTCTGATTTTCGGGTGACCTATTTAGATGTCGGACAGGGTAATGCAGCCCTTTTAGAACTACCGGGCGGCGCTACGGCCCTGGTGGACGGCGGTGGTTTTTCGGACAACAATTCTTTCAATATGGGTGCGCGCGTGATTGCCCCTTTTTTATTACGGAAAAAAATACTCACCGTTGACACATTAATCCTCTCACATCCCAATAGCGACCACCTCAACGGATTGATCTACATTGCCGAGCATTTCAACGTAAAATCGATCTGGACCAACGGTGAAAGCAGAACGACGTCCGGTTTTGAGGCCTTCCAGGAAATTATTAAGCGTAAAGGGTATTTTCAGCCCGATTTTCAGAAGCTTGACCGCCGACAACAGATAAATGGGGTGGAATTTATCGTATTGTATCCCCCGGCTGATTTTATGACCCGCAAAAATTCAGACCGCTGGCGCAATACCAACAATAATTCCCTGGTGGTGAAGCTCACCTTCGGCAATGTGTCCTTCTTGTTTCCGGGCGACATCATGATCGAAGCTGAGAAAGAATTGGTAAATTTGGCCGGGGCTGAATTGGGCTGTGATGTCGTGCTGGCGCCGCATCACGGCAGCCGGTCATCGAGCAGCCAGCTTTTCCTAAACCGCGTTCAACCGGAGGTTACCGTTATCTCTGCAGGCTGGAAAAACCGGTTTCGATTTCCACACCCCGCCGTGCTGGCTGCCTATCAAAATCATGGATGCCGCATATTTCGCACCGATCTCAATGGTGCCATCAGGATCACCACAGACGGCAACCACCTGACAGTCAAGCCCTTCCTCCCATCGGAGCAAACGCCCTAAGGCGTATGCTCCGGCGGGAGTTATTTGTTACCCGTTATTTGTTATTCGTATAAAAGTTGAAATTTGGCCTCTGATAAAATGAATACTGAATACCAAACGAATTTCACATTTCCGAATTCTAATCCTCAGCCCCTAATCACCAATAACAAATAACGAATAACGAATAACCAAGGGACACGGATTAAGCACTATGTGCTCAATCCGTGTCCCTTGTTCTAAGTATTTGGATATTAAAAAAATATAAAGCTTTTGAGCGGATTGCCGATATATGTAACAGACCGTGTACACTGACGGTCTGAGCGCCTATTGAAATGTGGAGGGATGTGCATCATGGGGACAAAAGCTATTGACATTCTTACAGATGCTATAAAAGAATATTATGGCAATTACGAACTCGAAGACCTTTGCAACCAGTTTAATGTCGATGTGGATTAT
>JAHEIW010000035.1:31305-34876 GCA_024639185.1 Deltaproteobacteria bacterium
TGGAGGGATGTGCATCATGGGGACAAAAGCTATTGACATTCTTACAGATGCTATAAAAGAATATTATGGCAATTACGAACTCGAAGACCTTTGCAACCAGTTTAATGTCGATGTGGATTATCTGGGTGTCAATCTCAATCATATCAAGTTGGCCAACGATCTGGTTCGTAATGACAGGCACGGCCATCGACAGCTTTTGTCGAGATTGTTGCAGGATTTGGTACAGCGCTGTGACCAGCGAATTCTAAATTCAACCTGGGAAAGCAATGTTTTTGACGAGCAAATGAAGCCGCAATTAAAAAAACTGCAGCTTCTGCTGGCCAAAGATAAAAAGTCGGTTCAAATTGTCGAAGCCAAAAACTATCATCTCAAAACCCTGTCAGAAGCTCAGGAATTTTTCAGCTCTGCCAAAACAGCGGTTACGCTTATTGAAACCCGGTGTGGCAGCACGACCTTTGAATGTCTCAAAACCGTTAATCACCCGCTGCGCTTATTGACCAGCCGTGAGCCCAAAGCCCTGGCGGACGGCTTCGATGGTATTTTAAGGAGCTTTTGCTCCGGTTGCCCGGACGTCGAAATTCGGCGCCATGTGATGCTGCACGATCGCTATATTTTCTTTAACGGGCGTTGCTGGATGGCCAGCGCCTCTATGGATACAGTGGGCAACCAAGCGGTCAGCATTATCGAATGCATCGATCTGAAGGCCGCCATTGCCAGAGAAATCGAGCGTAAATGGCGCGAGGCAGAAAAATATATCATTTGAGAACAGACAGGTGAACGTCCACGCGGGTTGAATTTATTGCAGGGTGTTTTTTGTGGATTCGAGGAAACCTCTAATCCATTGCCGCCAATACGTCGAACCCATCCTTGGCCAGGGCCTTTTCAATGACATCCGTTTTGCAGGCGGACAGACGAAAGTAGTAAACCCGCTTATCTTTTTGCTGGGGCGTCATACTTACACTGATGATATCACCACCATTGTCATTGATGATCTGCATGGCTCTTTTGAAGGTGGCGGGCTGGTCGCCCAGCACCACATCGATGCGCGAGGTTGCCGACAAAATGCCCATCATGTCGATAAAGGCGCGCAGCATGTCGGTTGCCGTTACGATTCCCACCAATTGTCCATCGTCGACCACCGGCATTCCACCGATTTTGTGATTGTAAATCAGCATGGCCGCCAGCTCGATATCATCATCGGGGCTGACCGTGATCGGGTTTTTAATCATCAAATCATCCAGGGACACATCGCCCAGCATCGAAGGGATCAGGCCCTGTTTCAAATCTGCAAGCGTTAAAAATCCCTTCAGCCGATTTCCGCTGGTGACCACCGGCAGATGTCGAATAGAGTTGGCCTTCATCAGCTCAATGGCTTCACGGACCGATGTGTGGGGGCCGATGGTGATGGGCTCAGCAATCATTAAAGATTGGATTTTCATAAGACCTCTTTTGCTGTGTGGGCTCTCGCAAATGGAATGTCTGGGCTTTTAGAGCCTATCATTCGATTTAACGTTTTGCCCGAATCGATTGTCTTGGAATGCTGGAATAGATGATACCAAACTGTCAGCAAGGGTCAACAGTTTTCAGTCGCGGTCTTTGTTCTGGATCGCTCTGCCTGGTAAAAGAAGCGGGTTGGCGATAAAGGAGATAAATGGAAATGGTTTTGGTTCAGGATTTTTTCGAACGGGGCTCATAGCTGCAAAGCGGCTCTTCTCGCATGAAATCACCGGTAGCCTCATAGGCCCGCGCACGGCAGCCACCGCAGACACGCTTATATTCACAGGGCCCACATTTTCCTTTCAGCCTGTCATAATCGCGCAACTCCAAAAAGATATCCGACTGATTCCATATGTCCGCAAACGATGTTTGGCGCACATCTCCGCACTTTAAATCCAGATAGCCACAGGGTTGTACGAGGCCCTGATGGGAGATAAAACAAAAACCGATGCCGCCCAGGCAACCGCGTGTAACCGCATCAAGCCCATGGGTTTCAAAGTTAACGGAGATGCCTTCTTCCTTTGCGCGCTGTCTGAGGATCCGGTAATAATGGGGAGCACAGGTGGCTTTTAGCTGCAGCGGCGTCGTGGCTCTCTGATCGTAAAACCAGTTGAGGGTGCGCTCATATTCGGCTGCATCGATGGCCTGATCGACAATATATTTGCCACGCCCGGTGGGGACCAGCAAAAAAATATGATGCGCCACGGCACCCAGTTCAACGGCCAGATTCTGGATATCTGGAATCTGGTCGAGGTTGGTTTTGGTGATCGTGGTGTTGATCTGGAATTCCAGCCCTGCATTTTTAATCAGCTCGATGCCTCTCAGGGTGCCTTCGAAGGCGCCTTTAACCTGCCGAAAGCGATCATGGGATTCGGCGCTCGAGCCATCGATGCTGACGCTGATGCGCTGAATACCGGAGTCAACCAGTTGTCGGGCCATCTTTTCAGTTACCAGCGTGCCGTTTAAGGCCATCACCATGCGCAGGCCAAGCGCGGTTCCGTGGCGGGCCAAGTCGAAGATGTCTGAGCGCAGCAGGGGCTCACCGCCGGTTAGGATGATGATCGGCTTGGCAACTTCCGCAATTTGATCCAAAAGTCGCAAGGCTTCATCGGTGCTCAGTTCGCCTTCGTGGGGTCCCATGTTAGCCGAAGCCCGGCAATGCACGCAGGCCAGATTGCAGTTGCGGGTTGTTTCCCAGGCCACCAGGCGCAACTGGTTTTTCTTACTGCGGGTATCCGAGTGGGGATGTTGTGGTTTCATTGTCAATTTACCATTAGGCGTTCAGTGCCTTGGCTGCCTCCAGGGCGAAATAGGTCAATATCATGTCAGCACCGGCGCGCTTGATGGCGGTCAGTGTTTCCAGCATCACTTTGGGCCCGTCGATCCAGCCCATTTTTTCGGCGGCTTTTATCATCGCAAACTCACCGCTGACATTATAGGCGGCTACCGGCAGGTCAAATTCTTCTCTAACGCGGCAAATAATGTCCAGATAGGCCAGCGCCGGCTTTACCATGACGATGTCAGCGCCTTCTTCAACATCCATTGAAACCTCGCGGATAGCCTCAATGGCGTTTGCAGGATCCATTTGATAGGTACGGCGATCGCCAAATTGCGGGGCGGAATCCGCAGCACTGCGAAAGGGCCCGTAATAGGCCGAGCAATATTTGGCCGCATAAGACATAATCGGTACATGGCTGAAATTGTTTTCGTCCAGAATATGGCGAATTTCGGCCACACGGCCGTCCATCATATCCGAGGGCGCCACCATGTCGGCGCCGGTCTTGGCATGTGACAATGCCGTTCGGGCCAGAAGATCCAGGCTGGCGTCATTGTCAATTGTCTGGCCTTCCACCACGCCGCAATGGCCGTGGTCGGTGTACTGGCACAGGCATACGTCGGTAATGACCACCAGCTCCGGATGCCTGTCTTTAAGGGCTTTAACAGCTGTTTGCACAATGCCGTCAGCAGCGTATGCCCGGGTTCCTAAAGGATCCTTGGCATCCGGTATGCCAAAAAGCATCACCGCCGGTATGCCCTGGTTTTTGGCCGTGGTCGCTGCTTTAATCAACTGATC
>JAHEIW010000036.1 GCA_024639185.1 Deltaproteobacteria bacterium
ATCTGGAGCAGGTGGTCCTGACATCCGGAATATTCCGCTTTAATCAAACTGATGCCGCCATAATCAGGCAGCGCATGGATGATATTCTGGCGTTGCGCGCTAAAAAGCAACCCCTGGATTACCCATCCTGCGGTAGCGTTTTCAAACGCCCCCCAGGTTATTACGCAGGCGCGTTGATCGAAGAAGCCGACTTAAAGGGTGAGCGCATCGGAGGTGCCATGATCAGTCCCAAGCACGCCGGATTTATCCTCAATACGGATAATGCCAGCGCTAACGATGTCCTGAGCCTGATTCGCAAAATCGAAGACAAAGTCAGTCAGCGGTTCGGGGTAAAGCTGGAAAGAGAAGTAAAACTGATTGGTGAGTTTGACGAATAGAAATCAACTTTTGAGTAAAACAGAGAAAATATTAAACCACGAAGATCACGAAGGACACAGAAATGAATAAGGCATTTTAAAGTTTTTAAGCCCTTTTTGAACTTCGTGTCTTTGTGTCTTTGTGGTCAAATAAAAATAATCGGAATGGACTCTAAAACCCCTCGTAACGGCCGGCAACTGACCGGCTTTTTCATTCCTCTCGCAATCCAGGCAGCATCGCAGGCACTCTCCTATCCACTGGTGGCAATGGTTGCCTCACGCGGTCCCGGCGGCCCGCTGAACCTGGCCGGTTTGGCCCAATCGACCACCGTAATGGTCTTTCTGGGCATATTCGGATTGGCCTATGTGACCACTGGCATGGTCTATGCGGCTTCGCGAGAAGGCTACTTCAGATTCAGAAACGTGGTTCTGATGACGGGACTCGGTGTGGTTATCGTTCAGGGATTGCTGAGTATTCCAGCGCCAGCGCATCTGTTGTTTGGAGAGATCATCGGCCTGCCGCCTTCCATTGAAACGCCGGCCAAGATTACGCTGTTGGCCAGTATTCCGGTACAGTTTTTATTTTTTTTGCGCACCCCGTATCTGGTCATCATGTACATCAACAAAGCCACGGCAAAAGCCCGCAACGGTAATGGCCGGTCATTCAATTTATCTACTCACCATTCTCACCTCTGGCTTCATTTTACTCTTTTCTGGTGCTCAAGGATATGTCATCTGTGCTGTGAGCTTATCTTTGGGTAGTTTGTCTTCCTCAGCTACGATGCGGATACTCATGAGCCGATCCAGATCAAAACCGGCGCCCGTTGCACCGACAACCACCTCGATCGGTCAGATTCGATAAGGAAAAAGTAACTAAAATGAGCTAACGCATCATGTCTCACGCAAAGTCGCAAAGACGCCAAGGTTTTAATAATTATAATTCTTTGCGCCTTAGCGGCTTTGCGTGAAAAAAAATTAAAATGGAACGGTCTTCAACCTTCGAAGCGCTGTACGGGATTTCACATCTATATGATATTAAGGTGTTCAACAGGCATGAGGTTAAGAAAGAATATAATTATAAACGATTAAACGGATGGCAGAACGGTTAGATTTTGTCCGAGAGCTCCCGCATCCAGCGGGATTTCACATCGATCTATATAATATTAAGGTGTTAAACAGGCGCAATCAGATTCAAAAATGTATCTTTATAAGTACTAAACGCGTTTCAAGGCATTTAGATTTTGGCTCAGGGCACGGCGAAATTCAATTCAAAAACGGAGCGTACACGGTAGTACGCGAGTATTTTGAATTGAATTTTAACACAGCCATGGGCCAAAAGATGACTGCATTGAAACGCGTTTTAGTCGGAGTCCTCCCAGGTGATACAATCAACCGGACACGTCTCCATCGCTTCTTCAATACAATCCTCCGAACCGCCTTCGGGCAGGATGACTTCTGCTTTTTCCTCTTCTTCATTAAATGCAAAAACCTCGGCGCAAAGTTCAACACAGCTCTCACAGCCGATGCATTCATCAGCATCAATTACGACTCGTCGGGCCATGGTTCGATCTCCTTTTATGCGTTTGTGGCAGGGCCGCGAAGCCCACGTGAAAAAACCAAACATAAGGTCTGCGCAACCAAAAGCAAGGGGATTGACATTCCTTTTAAATTAAGATTCATTAGCATCTTCGGGGAAGAAACGATGATTCAAAAAAGCACCTATAACAACAAACGACTTATCACTCAATGACCCGACAGCCAATCAATGAGCCTCAATCGGCGGAATTTAAAACAACTCGTATCGTCGTGCTTTCGGTATGCCACTTTATTCATGATGTCTATTCCAGTTTCCTGTCACCGCTTTTACCCCTGCTGATCGAAAAGCTTTCAATGTCTTTAACGCAGGCCGGCTTTCTTTCTTCTGTCATGCAACTGCCCGCACTCATGAACCCGTATATTGGTATTTTAGCCGATAGAATCAGCGTGCGCTATTTCATCATTTTTGCGCCGGCCCTGACCGCTGTCCCGATGAGCCTTATCGGCCTGGCTCCCAACTACTCTATATTATTACTACTATTATTCATTACGGGAATCAGCGTTTCACTCTTTCACGTCCCTTCGCCGGTCATGATTTCGCGTTTATCCGGTGAAAAAAAAGGTCGTGGAATGAGTTTTTATATGACCGGAGGAGAGCTTGCCAGGGCAGTCGGGCCCCTTGTGGCGGTGGGAATGGTATCTGTGTATGGGCTTGAGGGATTCTATCCGATTATGATCTTCGGCCTGGCGGCATCGGCCTGGCTGTATTTTAATTTTCGGGAGATACCCATAGCCGTTGATAAAAACCGCAAAATTTCACTGTTGCAAACCTGGCGCGAACTGCGGTTTATTTTAATGCCTTTAACGGCAATCCTGCTGGCGCGGGGATTTATGCATGCGTCCATAACCGCTTTTTTACCAACCTTTATTAAGTTGGAAACCGGTGATCTCTGGCTGGCGGGTATTGCCCTTACGCTTTTCGAAATCAGTGGGGTCGGCGGCGTGTTTGCAGCTGGTTCTTTGAGTGATCGTTTCGGCCGTCGCCGGATCCTGCTCATTTCTTTGCTGGGGGCGCCTATCAGTTTACTCGTATTTGCCTGGATTGGCGGGTGGTTTCGGTTTTTAACGCTGGTCGTTATCGGATTTACCCTGCTGTCGACAACTCCGGTTATGCTCGCTCTGGTGCAGGAACACGCCAGCAGCAGTCCGGCGGCCGCCAATGGATTCTTCATGATGGCATCGTTCATAGCACGCTCGGCCATCGTAGTAGTGGTTGGCTTCATCGGGGACTTGATCGGTCTGCGCGCCACCTATTTTGTAAGCGCCATCATGGGTCTGGCTGCGATTCCGTTTATCCTTAAATTGCCCGGAAAGAAATCGATATGAAACTTTTTAACATACTGGCAATTTTGATAACCCTCTCAGCGGGTTTCAGTTACATCAATCATCGCTTTATTCGGCTGCCGACGACCATCGGATTAATGGCCATTTCCCTGCTGGTTTCGCTAGGATTGATCGCTCTGGGTGCGCTGTGATTTGGACTCGAAGAAGACGCCCGCGTCTTGCTCAACAACATTGATTTTGATGAAACCCTGCTGCACGGCATGCTCAGCTTCTTACTGTTTGCCGGCGCCCTGCATATCAATCTGGTGGACCTGGCCCGCCAAAAATTTATTATCGGCACGCTCGCAACGCTGGGCGTTATCGGATCCACTTTAATTATCGGATGGGCCAGCTGGTGGATACTCGGCTGGCTGGGCATCGATTTGCCGTTTATTTATTGCCTTTTGTTCGGCGCCCTGATCTCACCGACCGATCCCATCGCGGTCATGGGTATTTTAAAAAAGCCGGGGTGCCTGCAAGCCTCGAAACCAAAATTACCGGCGAATCCCTGTTTAACGACGGTGTCGCGGTGGTGGTTTTTCTGGTTATATTACAGATCACCACCGGAACCCAGACCGTTACGGTCACTTCCGTAGCTGGACTTTTCCTAAAAGAAGCACTTGGCGGCCTGATTTTCGGGCTGATCATCGGGGCAATCGCTTATTGGATGTTGATAAGTGTTGAAAACTACCAGGTTGAAATTCTGATCACCCTGGCCCTGGTTACCGGAGGATTTGCGCTTGCCGATGCATTGCATCTTTCCGGGCCGATTGCCATTGTGGTGGCCGGGCTGCTGATTGGCAATCACGGTCGCATGCTGGCCATGGACGATGAGGTGCGCGATCATCTGGACAAATTCTGGGAACTGGTTGATGAGATCTTAAATGCCGTACTGTTTGTCATGATAGGCCTGGAGGTCTTGGTCCTGACCTTTAAATGGTCCTATCTTTTAGCCGGAATCATCCTTATTCCGCTTATCCTGGTTGTTCGCTTTATCTGCGTTGGCATTCCGGTGGTCATTCTCAAACGCTTTCGAACCTTCAGCCCGCATGTCATCAAAATCATGACCTGGGGCGGTCTGCGCGGCGGTATCTCGGTGGCGGTGGCGCTGTCTTTGCCGGCCGGTTCAAAACGTGAGGTAATTTTGGTGGTTACCTATATGATTGTGGTTTTTTCCATCATCGTGCAGGGTTTGAGCATCGGTAAACTGGTAAAGGCGGATAAAAGACTGCTGTCTGAGGGCTGAAGTCTGAATAGTGCTGCAAAATCAGCTTAAATTGATTCAAGCAAATGTGAGTACAAACAAATTTGAAAAACCAAGGAATCAGGTTCATAAAGATTATTTAATTCCGCTGAAAGCGGATTGAGGTTTCCCAGTTTCTTTCGGAAACTGGGAAAAATATCCACAAAATCCTGTAGATCCTGTCTAAAAAATTAATCAAATCTTTCTTCTTTCCAAGGATCCGCCGTGTTCGAGTACCCCCGGCTTTCATAAAAACCGGGCTCATCCACATCGGAAAATCGGATGCCTTCAAGCCATTTGACACTCTTGTAAAAATAGCGATCCGGTATCAGGGCGCGCACGGGGGCGCCGTGGGGTTCAGCCAGCTGCTTTCCTGAGAATTGATAGGCCAGAATGACATTTTCCTTGAGGGCAACACTGAGCGGGATATTACTCGTATATCCGGCATGCCCTTCGAGGATAACGAACTGTGCGTTGCTTCTGACGCCGGCCTGTTTCATAATTTCCGTCATGCGAATACCGGTCCATTTGGAATCCAGCAGGGTCCATCCGGTCACACAATGCACATCACAGGTCAGATCGACCGGATTTAAGCCCAGCAAACCTCGAAAACGGATGATTTGTGGTTTTTCAACCGCACCGCTGATTTTCAGTTGCCAGGCATCAGTCTTGCCGGATCCAGCCGCTCCCCCCATGGGCTTCAGCGCTTTGACCGCATGCTGCCCCGGCGGAATACGTGGCCGCGCGTCCGGTCTTAGATTGGCGGCCCATGCCCGGTTTTCAGAATCTGTGAGTTTTACAAACAAACCCGGCAGACCTATGGAAACCAGACTGCCGCCAGCCAGCGCCATAAAATTCCGTCGGGTTATTTCCTTGTGTGCCTTATGCATTGATCTACCTGCCTCCTGAGGTTTTTTTGTAAGGATCTATACAAAACTAAACGTAAGGCTCAAATACCCTTCTGGCAATGGGTGAGGATTGTTGTATAAAATGGTAAAACAATTAGCATGAAGAGAGGTGCTTACCCGCGAGAAACAGCTGGCGCAGAACCCAAAACCATTGCGTTATGTGTCTTGATCTGTTACCCTGCCCTCTTATTTTAACCCGTTCTATTGGCTCCACAAAAAACCCTTAAAGGAGAGATCGTAATGGCTGATGAACAACAGCAACCAACCGAATTAAAACTCGACCGCAGCAATCTTTATACAGAGGAAACCTTTACCGATCTTAAAGTGGGCATGATCAAGCGCATGACGCCCGTTAAGTCTGATGGCTCCGTGGACAAAACCCGCAAATCCGTATTCGTCGCGCATACGTCTTTGATGACACCTGGCGGCCCCTTGCCGTTACAGGCCGTCATTCAGGCCAAGGATCTGCAACAGGCGATAAAAAAATTTCCGGATGCCATGAAAGCCGCAATGGACCGCTTGGCTGAAGAAGCCAAAAAATATCAGGAGCAGCAGGGGGATCGTATTGAAAAGCCGGACTCGCGAATTATTGTACCCGGCAGATAGGAAAAAGGCACATAAAAATTGAAAATCGGACCTCACATCTATCCTGGTATCTTATTTTTCATTTTTTGTGTGAATTCTATAGCTTAATTCAAACTAGTATTTTACTAGTTTATATTATAAGTTACTATTAACGATTTTATTATAGTCTAGTTTATTATCCCAGACCACTTCATGAGAGCCTCCGGTTCCCTGCTATTTTTTTTTGATATCCTGTTGAAATTCATATTTTTTATGGTATTCAGAATTTCTAGCAACTAAGCACTAGGGATACATATGAAGTCTTTTTTTAAAAAATTTTCAGGCAAGACGCCTTTGGTGCATGAAAATGAGGGCGATGAACTGTTTGCTGCCGATCTCTGGGGCAAGGCCAAAATCGAATTCGAACGCGCCCTGCAGAAATTGGAGCGTACTCAAGCGCCGGACCCAGATTTCAAAGCCCGGCTGCAAAAAAAAATAGCCTTGGCAAAAGAGGCGCTTGCTCGCGGCCATAAACGCAGTGCCGATGACATGCTCGAAGCCGGCTTTTATGAAGATGCGCGCGAGCTATATCTCCTGGCCCTGGAGCTTACCGAAGATCCAGCACTTCAATCCGAACTCGACGAAAAACAAAAACTGCTTGATTTTCAGATGAATGAAACCATTGCGGAATCGCTGCCGGAGGACGATACGCCGCCTTTTGAAGACAACAACCGCTCCTCTGAAATCGATGAACCGCAAGATCGACAACCGGCGGAAGGGGACGAAGAAACCTTCACAGCATTGTGCGCTACATTGCCCGATAATGTTCAGCAAGCCTACCTTGGCTATGGCACCAACTTTAAAAGGGGTTATCTGGCATTAAACCGGGGAAAATTTTCCGATGCTGTTGAGTTTTTGAGCCAGGCCATGTCGGAAAATCCGGTGTCTGACAGTTTTATCCCCCTGGAGCTGGCTACGGCCTATCTGAATCTGGACAGGCATGCAGAAGCGCAGCAATTGCTTGAAATGCTGTTAAACAAACAACCGCAGGCCCTACCCGCATACCAGCTACTGTGTGAAATTTTCTGGGAAAAAAGCGAATTTGACCGTGCGCAGGACTTACTCAACCAAGTTCCAGAAGAGCTGACCGAATCTGTGGCGGTCTATCTTTTAAAAGGAGAGACTTTTTTCCGCAGGGGAAACCACATGGAAGCCAGAACATTATATCAAACATTTTTAAAGCAGTATGGATGGGATGAGCGCATTGCCCGGGCACTTGCCAGAACTCATGAGGCCCTCAACGAGCTGGCCAACGCCCGCAATTTATACCGCGAGTTGATGGCACAATGCCGCAGCTGTCACGCACGCATCGACCCATTTATCAAAGAACGCTACGCCGATCTGTGTTTTGATTCCGGCATGCTCAGCAGTGATATCCTTGAGCTTTATCTTGCCCTGGCCCAGGAGGTTCCCGCCAAAGCTGCTGAATATTACGAAAAGGTCAGTCGTATTTATGATGCCCAGGGCAATACCAATGAAGCCGCCAGATTTCGCGCCATCGCCGAAAAAATGGCCCAAAAGTAGTGGATGCTTGGCTTTACCACGAAGGACACGAAGTAAGAATATTAAATTATTCGTAAAATTCTTTTTTAGCTTTGGGTCTTTGTGCCTTTGTGGTGAAATATAAAAGTGGAATTAGTGTCAAAGGCAAGAATATGGCGAATGAATATTTAATCGAGATCCACAACTATATCAGTGAACAAAAAGATATTGCTAAAAGCCGCCAGGCTGAGGCGCAAGAAAACAAAGATAGGGCATCCCAACGGTTTTATGAAGGCCAGTTAGCGGAATGGCAGCAGATGCGCGCCTATCTGGCTGAAAAGGTTGATCTTAAAACCCAAAAATATTTCTAAAATTGGCTTTAAAAACCCATCTTTTGCCCGCTGGCTGTGTAGCGATTTGATTCAGAATGTTCACGTACTATCGTGTCCGCTCCACTTTTGAATCGAATCGACGCCTTTTGAACACCTTAATTTATTAAAAAAAAGACGTGAAATCCCGCACGTGGTTGCGGGGGCCAGCAAGAAAATCCTGAGCCTTTTAAGCCAGGTTTCAATCAAACAAAATTATGGCGTATATATATTTACTCAATATTTATAAATTGATTGATCAAAGGATTGCAGAGGCGCAGATGGCCATAAAAAATGGGGACTTTTTTTCAATTCAAGGAATGTTATCGTTTCTACTTTTAAATTTGAAACCCTCATTTTGGTAAGGAATTAAAACGATGTCTTTTATTCCCGATTTTAATCCCCCATCCAAGGAGCCGGCCAATGCCCTCTGGTTTATATTTGACCGTGGCCGGCTGCTGGTTAAAATCCAAGACGATAGCTGCAGCATCCCTAAAACATCGGATCTAAAGCCCTATCAAACCGATCTTCTCCACAAACAGTACCTGGGCACTCTGGACGGCCGCCCCTGTTACGCCGCCGAGTCCGCCGGCGACAACCAAAAGGGCAAGGATTTGAAATCCAGGGATTTGCGGGCGCTATTCGGCAAATTGGACGAAAATTTGATCTGGATCGCAGGCCGGGCAAACCAGCTGGTCAATTGGAATCAAACACACCTGTATTGCGGCGGGTGTGGGCAGTTGACCGAAAACAAGACAGACGAACGGGCCAAGATTTGTCCGCAATGCAGCCTGACAAATTATCCCCGATTATCGCCGGCCATTATTGTGGCCGTTTTAAAAAATGATAAAATTTTACTGGGACGCAATAAACGCTTTAAATTACCGTTTTACAGTGTTCTAGCCGGTTTTGTCGAACCGGGTGAAACCCTGGAGCAATGTGTCAAAAGGGAAATTCGCGAAGAAGTCGCAATAGCGGTGAAGAATATCCGCTATTTCGGCAGCCAGCCCTGGCCATTCCCAAATTCATTGATGATTGCCTTTACGGCCGAATATGATGACGGCGAAATCCGTATTGATGGATCAGAAATCATCGATGCCGCCTGGTTTGCAAAAGACAATCTGCCTAATATACCGCCTAGGATTAGTATTGCCAGGCAGTTGATTGATTGGTTCATCCAAAACCACTAAAAACTTCATATTTTGCCAGATGGCTGCGTTGCAAATCGATTCAGTGCGGGTTGCTCGTTGCAGCGTTTATTGTTGGCCATTGGTCAAACGCGCCTTTAACAGGTTATAAACCAAATGAACCGGAGTTGAAGAACTTGGTGAAAAGAACAGTTTCAGGAGACCGCTCCGCCGCATCTTGTTCAGGATGCGAAGGAATTGGCGCTTTGAGTAGAATTCTTTCGATAATTTACGGCGCAATTGCTTGAGTTCTTCTATCGAACAATGGTCCGAATAGATTTTTCCGGTCGGCGTAACATGGTAATCCGGGTTTTGGGCGACAATTTCGTCCAGGCCAGAATAGGGACTGTTTCGCAATAAAGTAAGATTTACAGTGTCCAACCCCAACTCACGGGCAAATGGCAGTATCTGCTCCATTTCCGCGATGCTCTCTCCAATATTGCCCACAATGAAATAACCGTGCAGCAACATGGAGCTTTCACGCAGCACTTCAAAGTATTCGCGGATCTTGGCCGTATTGAAACCCTTGCGCATGGAGCGCAAAGTTTTATCATGGGCCGATTCAATACCCAGCAGCAACATGGCAAATCCAGCCCGTTCCATTTTGCGAATCACATCAGGGCGCCGCGCAATCTCCAGCCGGGCGTTAATAACGTATTTTTTGCGAATACCCCGATCCAGAATTAGATCGCAAATGTGCTCGACGCGCTCCGCGTTGTGGGTAAATGTTTCATCGGAAAAACCAACAATCGGCGCTTTGATCTCAGAAAGCTCCTGCACGATGGATTCGGGTGAACGACCCGACCAGTTGCGCTTCTCGCCCCAGGGATTGAAATTGAAAGAACAAAAAGTGCAGTTGAACGGGCAGCCACGCGAAGCGGAAAACATGTCCATTTCCACGCCGGTGCTAATATTTTGCAATTCGATTTCATAGGTATATCGTCGCAGCTTGCGGTCAGGATATACAAAGTCTTTTAGGGGTCCCAGTTTGCGGACAGGATTGTGGATAATGCCATCCCCATTGCGGAAGCTTAGTCCGGCAATATTTTCAAATGGCACCCCTTTACAAAGGTCTTCCATCACCTCTTCTCCGTCTCCGCGAACGACAGCATCGAGGTTGGGGCAACTTGAAAGCCACCCTTCCGGATCCTCGGTTGCATGTCGACCACCAATTACGGTAAAAACGTCTGGCGGTACAGACATAATTTCCTCACGCACGAATTCGACGCGCCGCTGCCAATTGACCGAAAAACAGACCATATCGGTATCTGGACGAAAAAAATCAAGCGTGCGTTTGGACTCATAGCGAAGATCGATAATATCCAATGCCTTGGAATAGGGCGCAATTGACTTTGCAATGAATTCAAGTCCTAAAGGCGGAATAAAACGAAACTTCTTTAAGTCTTTCTGATAGGGATAAACACAAAGCGCATGCTGGAACACCACCAATCCCCCCTTTACATATCAGGCGGTAAATAAGATTTTATACGATTATTCTTCAGGCAACCCATTTGGAAGATATTCTTAGAAAAGCGATTTCTTGAGAGGCCAGAAATGATTCCAGAGGACTCGGCCGAAGAGATTAATTGCTAATTAGCTTTGCTGTATAATATAGATTGACGTGAATGTAAATTATATTTTTAGGTAGGCATACGATCACGGAAAGAAGAGATAGATACATCCAATAATTAAACGATATAGAATTTAACCGGTTCTACGCCTTAACATTTTACCCAAAATCCCCATATGAGCAGATCGCGGTACATTGCCAATCTCCAGATTCCAGCGAAACTGCTGATGTTGTCATTTATTGTCGACACCGATCAAAAACGCAATGAATTCATATGTTATCATGCAGACGGATATTGAAGGTGTAATCATGGTCCAGGTATTGAATTTGAAGAACGATGGTGGCAGTGGTATCTGAGGGGTTATCATCAGCCCTGAATGCCCGGTTGATCAGTTTACGCTCCTCCAGGGGCTCCAAACGATCGAAATCAGAATCCGGTTGTTTCGAGAAATCGGCAAATTCGGCTAAAATTGTTTCGGCCTCGGCCATGCCGTTGCGGCCTTTGCGGGCATCTTTTTGATAGACTTTTTTGGTAATAAATGTGATTTTGTGTCGCGTTAGATTTTCAAACCGAAAGTTGTAAAAATCAAATTCTTTTGTTTGCCAGGGCACGCGGGTCGCATAGCCTTCATACGGCTGCCGGCCGATATATTCGCAGGTGATGCTCAGAAACGGCTGGCCCTGATGATCACTCACCGTGCGTTGCACGAAACGATCTGGATATCGCTTGCGAGCTGCCATTTTCTCCGCCTCGGTGGCGCTGCATCCGAAAAACGAGGCGCACATAACAAAGCACACAAGCAAGAAGCCGATGATATCTTTTCTCATAGGTCACTTCCAGGAAATTAAGGGCTTTAGCATCCAATAGTGTATCGTCTGTTGCGGTGCAAGCCTTTAATTCTAATTAGGATTTTTTAAACAGTTTTCTGCTTATCCAAAAGGACCATGCTATGATTCATGTCATTGCCACCGTAGAACTGCAGCCCAATACGAGAGAACACTATTTGACGATCTTAAAGGAAAACGTGCCGAAGGTTATAGCCGAAGCCGGTTGTTTAGAATATGAACCGGTCATGGACATCGATTCCGGCTTACCGTTCCAGGGAACCGTTCGCGAGGCTGTTGTGACCATTGTCGAAGCCTGGGAAAGTTTGGACCACCTTGTCGCTCATCTAAAAACGCCTCACATGCAGTCATACCGTGATGCGGTCGCAAGTTATGTCAAGAAGGTCAGCGTGCAGGTCATGGAGCCGGTGTAGGTCACTTAAAAGCGTCCTTACAAGTGTTGCGCCTCGCAGACAATATACAAAACACGGTTTTATTTTAGGTGCCAAGCCTCTGGTTACTGGCTTCTGGTTTCTGGCAAAGACGTCACCGAGCAGTGAAACTGCATTTTAATCGAACGCGAGCGATTTTTTTAAAAGGACGGAGCGCAGCGATACCAAAATTTTAGGCACTCCACGCCCGCCATCGCGCAGGTCCGGCGTAGCTTCAGCGAAGACGGAAGCCGCTCAGGCGAGGTGGGCGGGTTAGCTCATTTTAGGCATTTTAGGCACTTGTAAATTTACTCACTTTATCTTATGAATTTTTGAGAAATTTTCTCATCCCTGTGAGCCCGGGAGGTACAAGCGAATGTGCGGCCGATTTGTGGGATACCGTCAACTGGATGAACTCCAAGAATTCTTTCCGATTGACCGTGCCAATTGCGATGTGACGGCTAATTTCAATGTGGCGCCGACACAGGAGATTCTGGCCATTTATAATCATCGGGGAGAAAACTGGCTGGACAAATTCCACTGGGGGCTGGTGCCATTTTGGGCCAAAGACCCCTCCATCGGAAACCGCATGATCAATGCCCGTGCTGAAACTATCGCTGAAAAACCATCCTTTAAAAATGCCTTTAAGAAGCGCAGATGCCTGATTATTGCCGATGGCTTTTACGAATGGAAAGGCCCCAAAGGTCAAAAGCAACCCATGTTGATAACGCTGCCAGATAAAAAGCCGTTTGCATTTGCCGGTCTATGGGAAACCTGGCACAAAAACGACCCACAAGCGCCCTACCGGTCATGCACCATCATTACGACCGAAGCCAGTCTTTCAGTCCGTGACATTCATCATCGTATGCCGGTAATTCTAAATCCCGTAGTATACAACCACTGGTTGGATCAGGGCAATCAAGATATAGCGGATTTAACAAAAATTCTGGCGGAGGAACGCCTGACCGAACTCATCAGCTATCCGGTAACCAAGCAGGTAAATTCCACGCGACATAATGATGCTTCCATAATAGAGCCCATCGAGGAATGAAATCGCTTTGTGGGGACTAAACCGAAAACCTACTGAATTGCTTATATTACCATCGCCCAGGCACTCAGAGCCAGCATAAGCGCCACCAGCATGGCCTTGGAGGCCGGCGCCAGCAAACGATTCACCGCCACCAGCACCGCAATGATAACCGATGAAACAAAGTCTGTACAAATGAGATTCAATTTGATAAAAAGCCACCTTCATAAAAAAGTACGGGTCAAGGCAAGGTAAGAAAGGACCAGGGTAAATGAAAGATCCGCTCAATGAAGGCAATAAAAAAACGGTGTGGTATGAGAATGATAACCCTGTGAACGGATATTTGGATAACGAGATTTTCCGGAAAGCAGGCAATCAGGAAAAGGACCCACCGGCTGAGAAGCTTTCCTGGATGGATCTCATAAAATAGCAAATTCTCCTATGATTCACCTTTCGGGAATCACGTTTAAATCGGATCGGCAGGCCGTAAGCGAAGATCCTGGCTATCGTCTATTTTGGAAATGGTGAAAATACAAAAGAGCAGTCAACCAATGCTCTTTAGGAAAAAAAAAATCGTGCCTGCAGGTGTGCACCCACAGGTCCAGTGCCTTCGGTTTCAACATCAATTATCGGAAACGAGTGGATCTCCGGTCAGCTTATCTGCTTTGGTCTTAATTTTTAAATTCATAATCCTGTTTATAAAGCGTTGAAGCCTTCGCTCGCCGACCAGGCGAATAATCACCATCGCCGCGGCCATAGTGGTCCCAATAATCACAACGCTGGCACAACTTTTAATGGTTTGGCGTCTTTCCCGCGACCAAAAATTCAAGATCACAAAGATCAACCCTCCTCTCAGATCGACAATTACCCCGCAGATTCTAGACGCTCATTGTGTTGGAGCGCAAAGCGGTTTCAGAGAACGTCCCGTAGCTGAATGCAGGATATTATAATTGACCTCCGGCACACGGGAATGGGTGATACGTCATTTGATGGAACCCGGTTTATCCCGGCGCCCGTCTGCAAAGGTCATTCCCCCTGAGCATCTGATAGAAGCAAAAAGCGTGCACACTTGCAACGATTAGCGAATTGTTATTATCGTTAATGAATTTAAATTGTTAACCCAAGTACGATCTATACGACCATACATCTACATGAAAAGCATTTCCCAGTAACAGGAAATTTAAATTCCAACTCGGAAGGCAAGGGGCGCATGCATGAAAGTGAACTTTTGCTTAGCGACCCATTTCGCCGGCGGTTAGCGATTCAAGGCGCATGTGCTGGGATCGCCAGACATTATTTTCATTGGCAAAAGTTTCGATATTTTTATTCGTCAGATACGTGACCATCTGTATATCGTCAACAGCTAGATCTTCATTCCCCATTTTGGTGTGAAGGGTCGCACGGCTGTAGTAGGCAGCTCCATATTCCGAATCCAGCTCAATTGCCTTTTCAAAATCGGCAATGGCCTCGACATCATTTCCCTGGCGTTCCTTTGCCAGTCCTCGAAGGTGGTAAGAACGCGCCAACACTGGCTTTAGTTCAATGGCGCGATCAAAATCTGCAATGGCCTCTTCCAGCCGTTCAGATCTGAAAAACGCCGCGCCCCGGCTGATGTAGGCAAGCGTGTGGTCCGGATCGATCTCAATTGCCTGCGATAAGTGTGCGATACTTTTTTCGATATTATCTTTGAGTAAAGCAAACATTCCATTTATATATTCACTGTTGGCATCCTGGTTAGTCGGCATAATGCACCTCCAAAAAAGTTTCTGATGAATTATTGTATAAAGTTTGTCTAAATAATAATCAGGCTTGAAAGAATGTCAAGCATGTCGGCCTCTCCACCGATAAATAGAAAGCCGCCAGTGAAATGGATTGAGCGTCAGCCTAAAATGAACGCGCGGGGCGGGGTCTTATCGGAACGGTTTGGTGTAACATCGGCAGCATCGGGCGCTTAAACAAGCTTGCTGATAATGTTATGAAATGCTGAGATATTTTTCGGATAGGATACATTCAGCTGCTTTAATTCTGCCTGGCAAGACTGCAGACCGCGACCGCCAACGATGATGGCCACATTATCAGAAACGTATTGGCGCAAGCGTTTTATTTCACGTAAGGTCTGCCTTTCAGTACCGTGATAAGCAATACTGAGGGTTATGGCCCCGGCTTTTTTGTATACTGCAGCAGCGGCAATCTCCTCAGCCGGCAGATTGGGACCAAAATAGTATGTATGCCAGCCAGCCTCTGCGGCCGTGATGGCAGCAATCAGGGCACCCAATTCATGCCAGTGATTGGCAGGGGTCGCCACAACCATTTTAGGCATCGCCGCTGCCGGATGATAGGCGGATAGCATATCGCGCAAGAATGACACGAGAATTGAAGAGGCCATATGTTCATTAATGATTTTGAGTTCCCCTTTGGCCCAGCGCTCACCAATTTGTACTATCAATGGCAGGATCAATTCTTCAAAAAGCGTTGGTCGTGTCAGCATGACAGCAGCCCGGTTCAAGGAGGCCTCGAAAGCCTGCTCATCCAGGTTATAAATGGCTGCGTAGCAGGCCTCTGACAATTCCGCCGGTGTTGCGAGATCCGCTTGGCGACTTTCTTGCGGTCCGGTATCTGCTGCTTGGTTGGCAATAATGCCTAAAAGCGTTTTACCGTCCAGCTCGGACAGCTGCGCAATGCGATGCCCAGTTCCGGCTGCTTGCTGCAACAGTTTCAGATGCTGAATGTCGCTATCAGAATACAGTCGGCGGCCGCTGGAAGTTCGGCCGGGTTGCACCACACCATAGCGTTTCTCCCAGGCACGGATAACATGAGCGCTCAACCCGGTCTGGCGTGAGACAAATCCAATCGGATGTATTTTGCGTTCCGTATGCATCCCGACAAACTAACATAACCGTTTTAATTTGTCAAAATAATTTAGACAAACTATTGACAAACACAGATCGATGCGATCCTGTTGGCCATACATACAGACGGGTCACTGCTGGGTCTGAGTTGTTTTGGACAAGATGTACTGCGATCGACCGGAATGTGCTTGTTGAGCACCAGGGGTAGCATTTCCAGTGGAAGTGTTTTTATAGATCCGATGAATTGAGTTAATGCGGACGCTTGTTTGTCGATTCAACAGCGCCTTGCGCGTTTTTTAGAATTAAATCCTGGCGCACCCGGCCAAGCGCCCGTCCATCGATAATGATCAGACCCAAAAAAATGCAGCCCAACCCGACATATTCAACAGCCTTGATAACCTCACCCAGCACGCCGACCCCTAACATTAGAGCGCTGACAGGGATTAGAAAAGAAAGTACCCGGTCTCATACATCAGACGCGCAACCCGAAATTCGAAACACACCGTCTGTCCTCTGACTTCTGTCTTCTGGCTTCTGACGCCGGGTACATAGCGGTAGGTAATTTAGGTTATAAGATTATGGTATAAATTACCCATTTTTACGGATTTAGACATTCATTATCTTTATAAGTAATTGATATTTATAATTTAATAAAAATTGCCATTGTGGCATATTTTTTGCAATTTGCGAATGGTGTCTGCGCATGCCTTGACCTTTAACGCTTGGGTTCGGCTCGCAGCAGGCACTTCTATCGGCTGGGGGGCGGGTTCTCATATTACCCCTTTTACCCTTCAAATTGGTATGCCTTTTGGGAACCCCAACCCCCTTCTCCTCTTAAAATCATACATTGGGCGGGGGCTCAAAGAGGGAGCGCGACCTAAAAAGGTCACTGCCAGGTTCGAATCCTGCACCCGCTCCAATTCCAGGGTGAACGATGCGAATATTTATTGCTGCGATGTTGACTGCTGTTTTGATCTACGGATTTTTTGGTCTGGCCGAAGCCGGCGTGTTCACTGATATCATCACGCATTTTAAACAAAACGGCCTTAGGGGTCCGGGTCAGATTCCATTGCCGGCCTTTATGTTTCTGTTTGCCATCGGGGTCATCGGCTTTCTGGGTATTAGAAGAAAAGGATAGGGATCTTACATGGATCGCCTTAATCATCTGAAATCTAGAAAGGATGCAAGGCTGGTTTTTCGAAAAGACCAAAATGTTGCTGTGCATTGTTTAACCGAAAAATGCAATTTTGATGGCCGCATCGAAAATGTGAGCTATTCAGGTATATTTATATCAACCGACCGGCAACTGCCGCGAGGGGAGGAAATAGCGATTTCCTTCACTTTTCCCGATTCCGGCAATAGGGTCAGGGCAACCGGCAAAGTAGCCAGAGTCACCCCTGCCGGTATCGGTATCGAGATCCTGGTTTATTTTAAAGAAAAAGGCCGCCTGCCCGATACCCCGCTGACCGTTCCGAAAAAACAACCCAAGATCATTTTTTTAGACGGCTCAACCCAGTCTAAATAGCCCACCGGGAAAATTCGGCGCCTGTAAAGATTATCTCAAGCAATTATTCTCCGTCTGCTTTACGCCCCTTTTTATGTGCTCAATCTCCATGGAACACATGATCCGGGATAGCGCCCAAAACGCAATATCCATCAATGTATAACAATATCAAATTCTTAAGCCGAATAAAACAAAAAAGAACTTGTGAGATATCTAAAAACCCGCTAAACTATACAGATAAATGCCAGTTGATTTTTGGGTATTAGATTAATTACCGCTAACCATTACAAGGGTAGTCATGGGTAGTTTTTTTTCATTTATCTTTTTCTTGCTGCTTCCGCTGGCCATCGGCATACTGACCATCTATTTATCAATCGAGCTTTTTGAGCATTTGAAAAAGTACCACCCGGCCACCTATCAGCAGATGTCCTTTAAGCGTCTCTTTGGAATGTCAAGCGAAAATGCTTTGTTCCACCTCATCAAGCCGCAGGAATTTTTTCGATTTCTGCTGGCGCCCGCCGATCTGCAGGACCATACCGTCAAAACGTTTAAACAAAGAATCAAGATCGGATTATTGGCCTTACTGGGGCTGATTGTAATTATCATGGTGCGGACCCTCCTTTTCTAATTAACAGCGCCGTTTCAATCCCAAACCCGCATATAAATGCACGCCATTCTCTAAATGACAGGCTCGTCTCTGGAGTTTCTTTGCGCTGTCCTCTGGTAACTTGTGCATCCGTTTGATATAATCTACCTACCGGTAGGTAATTTCCTTGACAAAGCCGAGTTTATTCCATAAACAGGGTTTTTGGCAAAAATCTGACCGGCACCCGAAAGTAGAATCGTATGAAAAATAATAATGGGCCAAACGCAGAAACGCCAGATGCCCGGGAACGACTCCTGGACACAGCCATTGGCATGTTCGCTCAAAAAGGGTATGCCGGTACATCCGTGCGCGAAATTGCGGAGCAGGCCGGTGTAAGCAAACCGGTGCTGTACTACTATTTTAAAAGCAAAGAAGGTCTTTTTCTGGCCATTTTGGAGATAGCCGAAAATTTACAACAGCAGATTCTGGCCGAGGTGTTGAAATCGCAGGGTACGGTAGTCGATCGACTCCTGTTGCTTTACCGGCGGGTGCATGAAGAAGTCGAAGCACACCAGAGCTTCTATACGATGATTCATGGTCTCATATTCGGGCCTCCTCAGGGAGCGCCCAACTATGACTTTTCGCGTTATCATCGCCATATGATTGACGTCATACGTAAAATATTTAATACGGGGCTTGCCGTCGGTGAGGTTAAAAAAATCAATGCCGACGATGTTGCCTATCTGGTATTGAGTCTGATTGATTTTTGTCTGCACGTGGATCAGGTTCAGCCAGAGGTGTCAGATCCGCAGCGCGCCGAACGACTGATACGGCTTGCGTTTCAAGGAATCGAACAAGGGACGGAAAATTAAATGCAAACCAAATGTTTATGTTTGTGTCTGGCTGTGCTGTTGTGGGCCAGCTTTTTGACATCAGGTTGTGATGATAAAACCGGGCTCGCTAAAACCGGCGCCATAGCAGACCTGCCCCCGGCAATTCCGGTAACAATTATGGAAATCAAGGCGGAATCCATACGGGATATCATTTTTTTACCGGGCACAACTGAAGCCTGGCAGGATGTCAAGGTAGCCGCCGATACCGCCGGGCGTATCGAGTGGACCGGCCCGCGCGAGGGGGATCGTGTCAGGAAAAATGACCTGTTGATCAAAATCGATGTTTCCGCTCTTAAGGCTTCGCTCGATCATGCCGGGGCCCAGTATCGATTGGCCGATGATCTTTACCAGCGGCGGAAGCGCCTTTTCGAGCGCAAGATAATCGCCCAGGAGGAGCTGGATCAGAGCAAAACCCAGCGCACACTGGCAGCTACCGATCTTCAACAGATACAGGTCCGATATAACCATGGCTTTCCGCGCTCGCCAATAGACGGGATCATTAATCATGTATATGTGGATGCCGGTGAATTTATCGACACCGGCAAACCGATCGCCGACATCATCAATATCGAACGCATTAAGATCAATGTTCACGTTCCGGAACTCGACGTCCGCTTTGTGCTGCAGGGCCAGAAAACACCGGTCAGGATCGATGCCTTTCCGGACCGGGCACTCAGCGGAACGGTGGATTTTGTGGCCTTTAAAGCCGACCCGGCCACCAAAACCTTTCTGGTGCGCACGGTAATCGAAAATCCATTTGGCGACATCCGTCCGGGAATGATCGCCAGAGTGGCGTTTGTGCGCCGTGTCGTTCCAGATGCGCTGCTGGCGCCGCTTTTTGCACTGGTGGACAAAGGTGGCGAACGGCTGGTCTTTATTGAAAAAGACGGCGTGGCGCAATCACGCACCGTTGGGATCGGCGTGATTGAAGGCGATCGTGTGCAAATCACCAGTGGCTTGAATCCCGGCGATCACCTGATTGTCAGGGGGCAGACCGAAGTCGAAGACGGCATGAAGGTGCGCGTGCAATGATTCTCAATCAATATGCACTCAAACGCCAGATAACCGTGCTGGCACTGCTGGTAGTCATTGTGATTGCCGGACTTTACTGTTACGTCACATTGCCGCGTGAATCCTTTCCAGACATCACCATTCCGTACGTATTTGTAACCACCACCTATGAAGGCGTGGCACCGTCCGATATGGAAGAATTGATCACAATTCCCATCGAGCGCAAGCTCAAGGGCATTGATGATGTTGAGGAAATCCGCTCTACCTCCGCCGAAGGCATTTCAACGGTGGCCATCAAATTTTTGCCCAAAGTCAACCTGGACGATGCCTTACAGAAGGTGCGCGATAAGGTCGATCAGGCCGAAGGTGATTTACCGACCGACCTGCAGGATGATCCGACCATTAAGGAAGTCAATTTTTCAGACATGCCGGTCATCCGGGTGGTGCTATCGGGACCATTCAGCCTGAGGCGGCTGCAGAACCTGGCCGAAGACATGCAGGATCGCCTGGAGTCCATCGCCGGGGTCCTGGAGGCACGTCTGACAGGCGGGCTGGAGCGCGAAATTCATGTGGAATTCGATCTGGATCGCGTGCGAGCCTATAACGTGCCTTTTTCCAGCATCGTCGGGTCGGTCAATAACAGCAATGTGAACATGCCCGGCGGCAGCATGGATATCGGCGAAGGTAAATACCTGGTGCGCGTGCCGGAGGACTTTGAGCATCCCTCGGAAATATTTTCGATCGTGGCCTTCGTGCGGGATGGCAAACCGGTTTATCTGCGGGATGTTGCCACCATTAAAGACGCTTACAAAGATCCGCTGACCCGCTCGCGCATCAATGGTAAAAACAGTGTCACCATCGGTGTTCTCAAACGCAGCGGTGAAAACATCGTGCGCGTTACTGAAGAGGTCAAGCAGGTTGTCAACGATATGCGGCCCGAGTTGCCGCAGACCCTTCAAATTGACCTGACAGCCGATCAATCCAATGACGTGCGGCTGCTGGTGGCAGATCTGGAAAACAACATTATCTCCGGACTGATTCTGGTGCTGGCGGTTATTTTCTTTTTCATTGGCGGGCAGTCGGCTATCTTTGTAGCCCTGGCCATCCCCTATTCGATGTTCATCACCTTTGCGCTGCTGACCGGATTCGATGTCACTTTAAATATGGTGGTGCTGTTTTCCTTGATTCTGGCCCTGGGCATGCTGGTGGACAACGGCATCGTTATCGTCGAAAATATTTACCGCCACATGCAACAGGGCAAATCTCGCTCCGAGGCTGCTGCCGCTGCAACCGACCAGGTCGCCTGGCCGGTGATCACGTCCACCCTGACCACCCTGGCGGCCTTTTCGCCCATGCTGTTCTGGCCGGGAATTATGGGTGAGTTCATGGGATATTTACCCATGACGCTAATTATGGCCCTGAGTGCTTCGCTGTTTGTGGCTCTGGTAATCAATCCGGTGCTGTCGGTTCGCTATCAAAAGATCAAAGTTCAAAAACCGGCCAAAAATCCCAGAGCCCGCGACCCGGTGGTCAAACAGGTTTATCTGATGCTGCTCAAATGGTCGCTGCGATATCGCTGGGTGGTTATCCTTTCGGCCATTGTTCTGCTGATCGGCGCCACGCTGGCCTTTGTCTTATTCGGCAAGGGCACGGAGTTTTTCCCGGAAACAGAACCGCGCCGCGCCTACGTCAATATCAAAATGCCGGAAGGCACCAATCTGGAGGCCTCTGATCGACTGGTGGCCCAGATCGAGAAAATTGTGGCCGAATATGAAGATATCCGTTATGTCATTTCCAATATCGGGGCCCTGGGTGGTGACCCTTTTTCCCAGGGCGGCACCGGCACCCATATCAGCCGGGTAGTTCTGGACTTTAAGGATTTCCACGACCGCGACCGGCCGTCATCAGAAATTGTCAAAGAAGTCCGGCAACGGATTTTAGGTGCCATCCATGGAGCAGATGTACAGGTGGAAAAAGAAGAAGAAGGCCCACCCACCGGTCCGCCGATCAACATTGAAATTTTCGGCGACGATATTTTGATGCTCGGTGAGCTGGCCGCCCGTGCCCGCAAAGCCGTCAAAGACATTCCCGGACTGGTGGATTTAAAAGATAATTTTGTCAAAGGCAAACCGGAAATCCGCGTGCGGGTCGATAAAGAAAAAGCAGCCCTGATGGGGCTGGACACTTACACCATTGCCTATACGGTAAAATCAGCCATCAACGGGGTTAAAGCCGGTGTTTACCGCGAGGGCAAAGATGAATATGATATTCTCGCGCGTCTGCCCAAACGTGACCGCCAGTCTATTAAGAGTCTCAAGCGCATTACGGTTTCCGGCCCACAGGGCGAGCCGGTCCCGTTAACCAGTCTGGCCGACGTGAAGCTGGGCAGCGGTATTGGCGCAATTATGCGACTGGACCAGAAAAGAGTGGTTACCATATCCGGTGATGTATCGGGGCGTTTGGCCAATGATGTAATCAAGGATATCGATGCGCGCCTGATACAGCAGATCGACTGGCCCAGAGGCTACCGCTACCAGTTTACCGGTGAACAGGAGGAGCAGGCTAAAGCCCAGGCCTTTTTGAGCAAGGCTTTTTTTGCCTGCATTGCCCTTATTTTGCTGATTCTGTTAACCCAGTTTAACTCCCTGATCACCCCTTTGATCATTCTGGCGTCGGTGGTGTTTTCCCTGATCGGCGTCTTCTTAGGCCTGCTGATTACCGGCACTGCTTTTGGGATCATCATGACCGGCATTGGCGTCATTAGCCTGGCGGGCGTGGTGGTCAACAACGCCATCGTATTGATTGACTACATCAACCAGTTGATGGATAAAGGCCTGTCTTCAACCGAAGCCCTGTTGCGGGCCGGCGCCGTGCGCTTTCGTCCGGTAATGCTGACCGCCATCACGACCATCCTGGGTCTGCTGCCCATGGCCACCGGCGTCAGCTTTGATTTTCGCAAAATGGCATTTGATATCGGCGGTGAATCCTCCCAGTGGTGGGGCCCCATGGCCGTGGCAGTCATATTCGGTTTGGGATTTGCCACCCTGTTGACGTTGATTCTGGTGCCGGTGCTGTGCTCACTGGCGCACAGCTTCCGCAAGCAGCGACCGGCATAAAACAGAGGACCCGTCTTTGCATTGTCATGCTAGCCGCGACAGGTGCCGCGGCAGGCAAGAGGACAGAAAACAGACGCCAGAGGCAAAAGAAAAACGAAAAGAGGATGCTATGGCACTGGAATGGGATTCAAATTATGAACTTTTTGACAGACTGGTTTGTGGGCCATACGGTTTATGAAGATCAGAAGTTATTTCAAAAAATTGTTTGACCAAATCTAGTATCTGAATATAGCAGCGTTTTTTCAAAACACGGTCTAATCTTGGGCTGCTGGCTAATGGCAACCGAAGGACAGAACTCGCGACGCGTGACCTGAGACTCGCAACCCGAGATGCAAATACAATTTGACCGGTGGGGCTCCAATAGGATATAACATCAAGGATCGATGCGGGTATCAACGGCGCCGCATATGTTAAATACCCAATAAAAGAAGTGAACCAATGAAAAGAAAAAGCGTATTTGTGTCGATCGCCGTAATCCTGATTCTTATGGCCGCTTACATCATCTGGCACTACAGCCCGCTTCGCCACCTAACCCAATCTGGCTCTGGATCCGAGCAAACGTTAACTGCCACCGCTAAGAACAGCAGCCGGCCGGTAATCGTCACCAAAAAAATCCTTCCCGAACCGAAAAATTCGCAACAGACAGAAGATCTGCCCCGGCCGCTGGTCGTGCTGAAAAAAATTAGGCCCGAGAAACCACTTGAGCCGGTTCAACCGCAGGTGGAAGTCGAGATCCCGGCCGTTGCCGAGAAAAAGACCGCCCCGATAACGCCCGCGGTTTCGCCGCCGGCCACAATAGCCCGGCAACAACCCGCAACGGCCGAAAAACCGGTCGAGCCGCCACCACCTGCTAAAAAGGTCGCGGTGCTGCAGCCGGACGCCTACCATCCCTATTCGATCATGTTGTCCAGCTGCCGCTTACCCCAGAGTGCCCGTAAAATCGTATTGGATTATCAAAAGACCGGCTTAAGGCCCTATATCGTCAAAGTCAAATTTAAAAACGGCGATGAATGGTTGCGTGTTTTGGCAGGACACTATCAGACCCGTCGGGAGGCCATTCAGGTCAAAAAGGACCAACAGCTTTCAAGCGCTATTGTCAAGCGCACCCCATATACCAACCTGATCGGCACCTATGCATCCCTGGATAAAATGCAGGCTGACCTGCAACAGATCAAAAAAATGGGGTATTCGCCCTATTTTATCAAAACACCGGCAGGTCAGTTGAAATTGCTCGTCGGTGCATTCGTTACCGAAGCAGGGGCTCAAAACCAGCAGGCGGAATTGCAGGCCAGAGGTATCCAAAACACAACCGTCATCCGCTAAACCGATCGTTAAACCGGTCTGTCCTCTGTCTTCTGTCCTCTGTCTTCTGCTTGCCGCGGCGCAGCATGACAATGCGAAGACGGGTCCTCTGTCCTCCAGCCATTTTCCGCTTCACGGTTGATTTGCAACTCAGAAGGATTACATTTAAAGGTCTTAAATAAAACCATTATCACTGGCGGAGATTAGCCAAATGGCCGACATATTAGTCATTTCAGCACATCCGGATGATGAGACCCTTTTTTGCGGCGGCACCCTGGCCCGATACGCCCGGCAGGGTCACGTGATATACATCCTGGAAACCACACGCGGTGAAGGCGGTGAGGCCGGTGAGCCGCCGCTGACGACGCGCGAGAATCTGGCCGCCTTCCGAGAGCAGGAGGTGCGTGAGGCCGCCCGCATTTTGGGTGCCCACGATATTTTTTTTCTGCCCTACGTTGACCCTTACATGGAAATCAACGGCATTGCGCGTCGCATCGACGTCCCCTTACAGGAGTTTGCCGCAGCCATCGACAAATATGTGCGCAAAATCGGGCCGGATCTGATTATCACTCATGGCTCGAATGGTGAATACGGTCACCCCCAGCACATCTACACCCACCGGGCCACCCGTTTGGCACTTGGCGACGGCCACACGCAAACCGCGTTGATGACCTGGTCGGCCTGGCATACGCCATGTGATCGCGAGCGTGTTTTAAACCCGGATGATCAGGCCGATATCGTCAATGATATCAGTGCCTGGCATGACATCAAGGTCGCTGCCGCCCTTTGTCATAAAAGCCAGCATGCCATGTTTTTGCGCAATTCCGGTGCGCCTTCGGTCGCGGACATGGTCTGGAAGACCGAAGCCTTTCACATCTGGCAGGGCCCGCTACCGGCGCATTTGTAAAACCGCCGCATGCCGTTTTTCACCTGCCCTGCTTTCCCTCAAGAAGTTAGTTTGAATACCGATAATAGATTTAGCGTTCTTCGGTTGAGCCCACGGCCTGTTTTCCCGTTTGATTTAATCTGAAATTGATATCCAGACCCCGGTCGGGATGAAATTCACCGCTGATCCGTCCCGATCGTCCGTTCATCTGTTGACGCAGCTCATCCAGAAAGATCTTTTTTTGCTATCGGTTGATGTTGCCACCGCCGCCATGGCTGCCTGCCTGTTCGTCAGCGCCGCCTGTAAAATCGCTCAGAAATGCTCCCGGGCCTCACGCGAACACCCGCTAAAATTTGCCATATCCGTTTGAAACCCTATTATTTATAATTACATTGCCTGCACCGGCGTTTTGAGAAAGCGGTTGCCATTGTATGACCGCTTTTTCACAGGCATACCCATACACAGTGTCTTTAACGGCTTCCCGATAGTCCAAGGCATTTGAATTACATTGACCCATCAGACCGGTAAAATAAATGGCGCCAATGGCTGGAATGTTTGATGCACATTTTCTGACGATTGTAATCGTTATGGGTTCGATAATGGCCGCCCCGAAAGGATTCTTTTTAAATGTGGCAATACAGAGGACAGAAAAGACCGCCTTTTGCGGTAAAGCCAAAATCCGGTCAAGAATCGGTGTGGGACTATCCCAGACCCCCCAAACTGGTGCGCGATGAGCGGTTGGTTAAGGTTTGCTGTGAAGATCAAATAATTGCCAAATCCAGCAGTACATATCGCCTGCTGGAAACCGCCAGCCCGCCCTCCTTCTACATACCACCGCAAGATGTAAACCGGAAGCTGCTCCGTTTGGCAGCAGGAGCCTCCGTTTGCGAGTGGAAAGGCGTGGCGCAATACTGGGAACTGACCGCCGACCCGGAAAAAGGCATTGTCGGCTGGAGCTACCCCGCCCCGAAAACCGCGTATGAAAAAATTCGTGATTATATCTCTTTTTACCCGTCCACATTAATCTGTTATGTTGCCGGCGAGAAAGTCAAGGCACAGTCCGGTCAATTCTATGGAGGGTGGGTCACAGGTGAAATCGTCGGCCCGTTTAAGGGCGCGCCCGGTACAGGTCACTGGTAGAAGGTCGTTAATAACTTTGTACAGGGTCGGTTATAAAAATCAATCAGCAACGTACGTGCCGCACTTCTTTGAAGCTTATTTGAATGGTGCCGTCCGGTCGGATGAAGCGCCGGTCGCTGTCAGCCGGAAATGAGAGCAGGTCGATTGGCGCCTGGCGGCGAACGTCGCCCAATTCCTTTTTTACGATTCGGTACAGTGGCTCCAGATCCAGGTCCCATTTGCCAAAAACCAGATGCGTCAATCGGTGCCGCAGGATCAGGGTCCGTATTTTACGGCGACTGACCTGCCCGGCTTCGGCCCAGAATACCGGCTCGCCGCTATCATCGAATTGCACCACATCCGGTTTGTAGCGACCAACCACCGGAATTTCTACAGATAGATGCGGATATGCCGGCAGGAAAAGTGCCCAAATTAACGCTTTTGTGACGACGTGCATATCACTTTCAAAAGGTTTTTTGATAAAAACCATCTGCCTGCCGTCAGCGCGCAACGTCCATTTGCGACGTAACTTAATATCCGGGTTCATTCTCAACGATCGCGGAAGTGAGTCGGAGTGTAACAGAAGCTGTTGTCATATTTAACAGTCCCCCGGCTGTAGGTAAGTCTGCAGGACCTCGGAAATATTATCGATACATTCGTCTATCGTATGGTAAACATATCCGGCCAGCAGCCGGCCGTCGTCATAAACATCGATTGCCGGCGCAAAGGGTGGTTTGGCCAGCAGGCAATTGATCACAACGTTGTAATCGGACTTACGGCAGGCCAGAACAATGCCTTCATCCGGCGGATCATCCGCAGAATGTTCGGGTACTGGCTGAGGCTCGCCAGTGGGCCGCTGGTATAACATCTGGTGGCGCACGCTGGGGGGCAGGTAAAGGGCCTGGGCCACAACCGGCACCCTTATGCGTTGCAGCTTTTTTTCAAAATATAACCGTTCCGGTTCTTTGAGCTGACGAAAGGTCACCAGCTGCCCTTTCTGCAAATAGGGCGCCATCCGGGAAAGAAGATCCTTTAACAGCTTGTGCCAGCCCTGAACAGAATCATGGCGGCCGGCCGGAGAACGGCTTTCGATGATGTCGGCCACATGCTTATTGTGGCTGTTGTCGGTACGATCTTGATCCATCTGATATTTGTATTCGGGTTCGTTAGATTGATTTACAGCAGTTAAAAATACCGCTAAATTTACATGAATACTTGAGTATAGAACTTAAAAATAGTGTGCTGCCGATCACCTGTCAAGAAACGCACCCGCATCTTTTCCGTGACCGTTTGGCGGGTCGTCGACCTGGATCTTCGGATCGTCCGGCAGTGTACCGGTCAGGGCGCAGGTGGCATCCTGATAACTGAACCGTAATTGAATTCGGTTCGCTGATGCCATGCTTACGCACACTATATGTTGATTTTTTGGGATAGACTGCATAATCTATGCATAAACTTAAAGGAACCGTTATGTCCAGAGTTGGTATAACCTATTTACTGGCCGTGATCGCCCTGACCATCTATGGCGGGCAGGTCTGACCGTTTATGGAAGAACTGCCCCCCGTGCTGCTGGGGGCAAGCCTTTTGATTCCCTTCGCGGTGGCGCTGATGCTGCACGGCTTCTTTGAAAAGCGCGTGGTGCTCTCTCAACCGCTGATGGTTCAGCCCCGAAAGCAGTTTTTCCTGGAATTGATCCTGTGCCTTGCGGCCGGTGCGATCGTGGTCATCTACAACACCCTGGCTTACGGTTTTCCGGCCTCCAGTGGGCTCAGTTTGCTGCTCGGTTGTTCCGTGGTTGGATTTTTCCTGGGTTTGGATATGGCGCTGGCCCGTGAGCGCAAGAACATCGCTGACACCCTGGCAGAAAACACAGCCCTGCCGCCGCCCAGACGTTTGTATTCGATTACACGCAAATTTTCTTTGGTGGCCCTGATCACCATCCTGTTTGTGGCTGCGGTGCTGGGACTGGTCTTTGCCCGTGACGTGGTCTGGCTATCGAATATTAAGGAGAGCAATACCTCTCTTTTGCAGGCGCAATTGTCTGTTATGCGGGAAGTCTTTTTTGTCATGGCGGTGCTTCTGGCAGCGATTATCAATTTGATCGTTTCATATTCCAAAAACCTGAAGCTGTTGTTTAGGAATGAAACCGGCGTACTGGAGCAGGTAACCCAGGGGGACCTCTCCAAACGGGTCCCGATCGCCACCCATGATGAGTTTGGGGTGATTGCTGGTCACACCAATACCATGATTGATGGGCTCCAGCACCGCCTGCAGCTGATCACCGCTCTGAAGTTGGCTGAAGAAGTTCAACAAAACCTCTTACCCGCCCAACCCCCCGTATTGCCCGGACTCGACATTGCCGGTATCAGCAATTACTGCGATGAAACCGGCGGTGATTATTATGATTATTTTAAGTTGACCAACGGCGATCTGGGCGTGGTCGTGGCGGATGCTTCGGAACACGGTGTCAGCGCTGCCCTGCTGATGACCACCGTGCGGGCGTTGCTCAGACAGCGGGTGGCCATGGAGCGGGACATTGCCCGCATCGTCACCGACGTCAATCACGAGCTGGCCAGAGATGTGGCTGCCAGCGGCCGCTTTATGACCATGTTTTTTCTGAAAATCGAACCGGCAACACACACCCTACACTGGGTGCGCGCCGGTCACGAGCCGGCCATCCTGTATAATACTGAAGATGATATCTTCTTGGAGCTGGCCGGAGAAGGCATGGCCATGGGAGTGGATGAGAACCTGGAATATCAGAAAAACAATCACGAGGGGTGGAGTCCGGGCAGCATTGTCGTTATCGGTACCGACGGGATCCGCGAAACTCAAAATACAAAAGGTGAGATGTTCGGCATCAATCGATTCCGCGCGTCTATTCGCGAACATGCCGCTGAATCTGCCGACGAGATAAAAAACCATATTATCGCGGATCTGGTGGACTTTAAAGGAGACGCCCCCCAGGAAGATGATATTACCCTGGTGGTGGTTAAATTTTTATAAACGCAACAAGGAATGATCCATCGGGCTGCAACTAATCTGCTTGACTTGTCGATATTATGCCGTTTTGGCTTTAGTCTTATATTCCCAGTCACCCACGGATTCTTTGTCCGCTACTTCTTCCCAGCCGGTGATCATCGCCCGGGTGTGAGCGAAGATGGTGTGTCCGGTGGTGATCATATACACATGCACAACCACAAAAGACAGGATCGCAAAAGCACCGGCGATGTGGATCAGCGCTACGACCTGCAAAGACAGCCAGGACAGCCCCCAATCGCCCCAGGAATTATAGCCCCAGTACAAAAACCCGGTGATCATTTGCACCGGCAGCAGCAGTGCCGCCAGAATCAGGTAAACGATTCGCTGCAGCGGATTGTGCTTGGCGTCTTTACGCTTGGGCACCGGATGGGGTTCACCCCGGAATATACCATACATGTAATAGCGCACCACCGAGAACATCTTTTTGGTAGTCGGAATATACTGCCGCCACTCACCGGTGGTGAAAATCCAGAACACAAAAAAAGCAAACGCAATCAGCCAGGTCAGTCCGACAAAATTATGCACCTCCACCGCTGTCCTGAAGCCGAACAGCTTGAACGCACCATTGACTTCAAAACCCGTCAGCAAAAGGATGATGATCAACAGCGTCTGCGACCAGTGCCACAGCCGTTCAAAGCGCGCATAGAGATATATATTTTTCATTTTTCCGTTGTTGCTTGTCATGCTCTAATCTTCCTTTCTGTTCTTGCCATTGCCTCTGCTCAAAAACCGACCCAGCGCATGAATGAGAACCCCGATCAAACTGGCCAGAACCGCACCCCAGCCGGCAAAATTGAGAAAGCTGGAAACGTCGCGGCCGGGCATATAAAACCCTTTCAGGTTTGCCAGACGGCTGTCGGTTTTGGAATGACACGCCGTACACGACAGGGAATTGTCTTTGGGGGCCACCATGTGAGTGATCGGAAAAACGTAAGTGGTTTCAACAAAATCAAATTCTCCTGAAAAAGGCAGCCCCATGGAGGTCTGTCCCACGGTCAGCGCTTCATTCCAATCCAGGGTGTTCCAGTACCCTTTCTGACCGGACAGCAACGGCATCAGTAAGGTCTGGTTGATCTTATCATACGGCTGGTTGCCTATGTGCACTTTAAACGGGTAGATTCGTGAGTTGGCATCCTGTTGATCTCCCACCGGCCAGGAAACCCTGGCAGTGCCGGCCGGATCAATTTTATCTTTGGCGGTCACGGATTTAATCGCACCGTTATACCAGAAATAGTCGGGCTTCACATTTTTAGCCCATTTCATCTGGCCTTTGATGGACATGTAATCAAACTTACCAAATTCATCTTTGGTCTTAAATTTTTTGCCATCCTTTAATTTACCCGACTGAGCCCAGTCCCAGGACATTTTGGTGGGGTTCACTCGCGCAAAATCGGGGATATGACACGTCTGACAGGCCACTTTGTCGGTGTGCTCATTCATCTTCTGGCCGCTTTTGTGCGGTTGGTCGGTGTGGCAGGATTCACAGGTAATTTTGTTGACCAGGTCATCTTCCACCAGGCTTTTGCGATCGGTGGCCGCCGGCTGGGTGTAAACACGCCCGGATATGTTGTGCAGCGTTGTTGTGTGACAGCGCGTGCAGGTAAAGTTTTGTCCATCTGTCCCCATATGGACATCCAGGGTTTTGCTGGGTTTGACCAGAGAGGTATCCAGGTCCCCGTGCTTGACCCCGTCTCCACCGCCACCGTAAAAATGGCATGAACCGCAATTCTGGCGCGCCGGCAAACCGATGTTCTGAGCGGCATCACGCAGTTCCGCCTGAATTTCGCGTGCCATCTCCTTGGACTCATCATCGCCCTCTTCAAGAAAGCCCTTGATGTCGGTGATGGCTTCATCAAAGTTCATTTTGGTTTGACTGTGACAGACCAGGCAGTTGACCCGGCTTTCCGTTGAGGTGCCCCAGCCCGGATGACAGGCCAGACAGCTGGCATCATCGGTTCTGTTGGTTGAGATACAAAAATTGTTGAGGGAGTTGCCGGCCTTGCCGTACGCCCTTTTTTTATCCGCTGGATCCGCCAGCCACGTCCAGTGGATGGTCTTGTGAAATTGGGTTTCAGCCTCGGAGTGACAGGAGATGCAGGCCTGAGTCAACTCCGCACCGGATGTAAAATCCTTTTGCAGCACTTTGTGTTTGGAATGGTCGCTGGTGTGCCATAACTTTTTGGATTTGGTGGCCTGCTGGGCCATTGAACGTCCCGGCGCCTGTTTCTCTGTTGACGCAGCCGCGGAGGCCATAACAGGCAGCAGCATCAGCCAACAGACGAACAGAACCATGTATATTAAAAGCGGCTGTTTCCTTTCCGTTATTTCCATTTTTTCACTCCAACTCTCGGCAAGCACTATCATAGATAAGCAGTTGATGGGTTTGCAGCCGTCCCGATTGGAACGGCTGCATACCGATATCATGAAGAAATCGCATCTATCAGGATGCCGGCTCTTTGATCTCGAAAGAACCATCTTTTTTAAATGACAACTCACCTTCCAGGTAATAGACATTTTTCATTTCCGGTCGCACATCCTGCACCATATAATAGGATTCACCGCTGCGGGCACCGGTACCACACACAAACACAATCGGTTTATCCGTTGGCAGTGTTTTAATTTTAGCTTCCAATTGATCCACCGGGATATTGACGGCGGTTTTAAACGAACCGTCTGTGTACTCATCTGCATCGCGCACATCGATCAACATGATGCTGTCAGGATTATTTTTGACGATTTTCTTAAATGTTTCGGTATCGACACTGCCTTCTTCCTTACCCGTTTTGAGCTGGCTCGAACTGGCTGCTTTGGCAGATGCCGCAACAGTGGTATCACCTTTGCCATACGCCGCCACCCAGGCCGGATAGCCTTCGGCAAATACCTTAACCTTGGTGTAACCCAGCTCGATGGCTTTTTTGGCCGACTTGTGACTCAAGCGGCACTTCAGACCGCCACAGTAAAATACCAGCGGCGTGTTTTTATCGGCGGGCAGCTGGTCTTGCATTTTAGCAAACTGGCTGTCCGGAAGGCTCAGGGCCGCAGGGATGTGGCCTTTGTCATACTTTTTGCGTTTGGGACGTGAATCGATGAGCACCATATTGGTTTTCTGATCGATCTGTTTTTTGACCCAATCTGCAGACACAGCCGGATAGTTTCCGGCAACTTTCATGTATGCAGGGAATCCGGCGGCGAAAACCTTGACATTGGTGTATCCGAGCTTTTCCGCTTTAGCAGCGGATTTATGACTGAGTTTTCATTTGAGACCGCCGCAATAAAAAATGAGCAGCGCATCCTTATCCGCCGGCAGTTTGGCGGTCATCTTGTCAAACTGGCTGTCCGGGATATTAACGGCCATGGGGATGTGCCCCTTGTCGTACTTGGCCCGTTTGGGTCGGGCATCGATGATCATCACATCTTCGGGCATCGGCACCTTAACCTGCGCCATCACAAAATCGACATCGACGATGCTGTGAAACTTCCACTCGACCGGCTGGTCGGTTTTGGCGGCATCCTTGGCCAGGGTTGTGGTGGCATATCCGAGAACCAGTGTCAGGCACAACATCAGGGATATGACGGTTAATCTTTTGGTTCGCATAACGTTCTCCTTTCGGGTTTATATTTTGCTGACGGGCCGTGAGGCCTACAGCCTTGTAGTTTGCAACAGTTCTATTTGCATTTGGCCGGTGTTGGCGAATCCGAGGCATGCTCATATAAGTAGGTGTAAATATCCGTGACCTGAGTGTCATTAAGATCTCGCCACTCCTCATCGCAGCCGAACTGCGCATAATCTTTGCTGCTAAAAAGGGCTTCCCACTCCGCCTGGGTCTTATCCGCCGGGCTGATGGGCGGCGTCTGGGAATCAACGGCCCCGCGCTCAAAGCAGGCTTTGTAAACTTTGCGATAGGTATATTTACCTTTGCGCTTATTGCCCTTATCCAGCGCAAAACTGACACCCACTGTGGAAAACACAAAAAACAATGCCATCGCGGTTAGAGTTATCTTTCGAATCATGACTTCTCCTTTCTGCTTGCTGCAATCAATTAGGTGTATAGGGTTGAACGGTTTATTCCAATTTCAGTATTCTGCGTATATCATTGGAAGATCGGTTATTCAGGTAATGTTAAGTTAGCAAACCCCATGCCAAAAGACTTAACTTGCATTCAATTAATAACCAATTGATTTATTTGATTATTTTATTATGCAATATTTCTGAGAAGTCGTTTTTGCAGGCAAGTGTTAATCTTTTTTGGATTAACAGGTTAACGCTTAAGACCTTCCGGCTGCAGGTTAAACCCGATCCGTTGCCGATAACACCCTAATGCGCAGTAGGAGTTGAACAAACAGGGCAAGAATTTATCAGGAGCATATTTTTTACACATACAGGTAATCCGGCATGATTTATACTCTCATAATCAGTAAAAATAATGATTACAATTAATTATAATTGATTTTGCCGTCTGTTAAATCCGTACCATTGTCATAAATATTCCAGCCTTTTGTGATTCTTGATAAATAATCAGTTTTTTCCGTTGTAATCGTTAACACAAAGTGTTAAGTTAACACACTACGGTTAACAGTGTTAACAGTTTTTCGCATCCGCTAAGAATTTTGAACAGACAGCCAACATTAGGGATGCAATCTGCTAATTGTTTGTCTGCCTAAGCTCGACGGAGATTTAGCTAGAATTTTACCGAGCACCATCGTCTGGTTAAACTCAAGCGGAAACGCTAGAAATGATTAGCGCACGAATTTTGCATTCAGGGAGCACATGCTAATGGAAATTGGTAAATATTGGAAAACCATTGTTGATACATTACACGATGGTCTCATGGTGATTGACCCGGAGGGAAATATTCTGGCCATGAACCCGGCAGCTGAAAGGCTCACCGGGTACTCGGCTGATGAGTTGGTTGGTCAAAATTGCCAAACCTTAAATTGCACCGGCTGTGAGCTGTATGGGCGCGGTCCCGGTAAAGAATGGTGCAGTCTGTATGAAAAAGGGATCGTCACCGCTAAGAAATGCTTAATTTCCAGGAAAGACCGGCGCGCTTTGCATGTCGTCAAGAATGCAACCGTGCTTAAAGATCCTGAGGGGCAAATGATCGGATCGGTGGAAACCTTCACTGATATTTCTCAAATTGTGCGTCAGCAGCAGGAAATTCTAACCCTGCGTAAAAGCTGCCGGCTTGAAGAGAGGCATCATGGGCTTTTGGGTGAATCACTACCCATGCAGCGCCTTTTTGAGCTTATTGAGAATGTGGCCCAGACAGACGCCCCGGTACTCATCCACGGTCAGAGCGGCACCGGTAAAGAACTGGTGGCCCGCGCCATCCATGAAGACAGCCCTCGCAAAGAAAAGCCCTTTATAAAAGTTAACTGCGCCGCCCTGAATGAAAATCTATTGGAAAGTGAGCTTTTTGGCCATGAGAAAGGCTCCTATACAGGGGCTGACC